>NZ_OAOP01000010.1 GCF_900207585.1 Bacillus oleivorans
TCTTTGGCATGCCTACTTTTCCATCACTCGCTAGTTTTAAAACAAGGATCATTTCGTATCTAGTAATTTACTTTGTTAGCTTGATGGGCATGGGGCAGACCCCCGGTTCGGTGAAACGTTACCGTATCGGGGGTCTAGCCGCTTTTTCAGTAAAAATCATGAAAAGTCAGTAAATGGCGATTGACTAAAAGCCATCGCTCAAGTAAAGTGAATATAACGATTTTTGGAAATTGATAATCAATTATCAATAATTGATAATATTTGCAGAAAATTATAGAGAGAGGGGGTCTGCCTCCTGAGTGCGGATAAAATATTTGCGATATTGGATTTATACAGTGAAAAGAAAACGCCTCTATCGGTAGCAGAAATCTCGAAGCTTCTGAATGCTCCGCAAAGCAGTGTATATAGGCACGTCAGATTGCTTAAAGAAAAAGGATATCTAATGGAGACGGATAAAGGTGCTTATAAACTGGGCTATCGATTTATTGAGTTTGCGAATATTGTTCGAATGGATCATAGTTTATCGACAATCGCGTTGCCTTATATGAAAGCGTTAACACAAGACTTAGGCGAAACTACGATTTTAAGTGTAATCTCTGATCTGTCAGCTGTTTGTGTAGAAACGGTTCCTTCCCTGCAGCCGATAAAGGTTTCATCGGAGCAGGGTAAAATTGTTCCGATCTATGCCGGAGCCTCTTCAAAGGCTATTTTAGCATTTCAGTCTGAAGCATTAATTGATCAGCTGTTTAGCAGGAAATTAGTCAAAAAATTTACGGAAAAAACATTAGCTACTAAAGAGGAGCTAATCGAAAATTTAGATGATATCCGTGAAAAAGGCTATGCCATTTCTGACAGCGAGATCGATGTCGGGGTCTTTTCTTATGGGTTTCCGATCAGAGATTCAAAACAAACTGTTTTCGCTTCATTGACTGTATCTGGTCCGACAGATAGAATGCTGCAAAAAAGCGAAACGGAAATCATAGAAAAGTGCCAGCAGGCTGTAAGAGAAATTGAAAAATTTTTATAAATGACGGGAGGATTTTATGACATTTGAAAAGGTCATACGGGGAAAGCTGATTTTAGAAAATGAGATGGTTATGGGGGAAGTTGGGATTTATAATGGGAAGATTGAAGAAATCAGCAGGGAGACAGGTTCATTAAAATATGAAGAGCTTCTAGACTTTGGCGAACAATATGTATTTCCTGGTTTCATTGATGCCCATGTCCATTGCTTCAGTAACCCGAATGAGGGATTTTTATCGACGAGCCGGGCAGCAGCAGCTGGCGGAATTACGACCTTTGTCGATATGCCGTATGATGTTCCGGATCCTATAACAAATACAGAAAGATTTATGGAAAAGGCGAAACGGGTTGAGAAGGATAGCCTCGTTGATGCAGGATTTTGGGCTACCATTACAAAAACAGGCGGGACTGATCAAATCAAGCCTTTAGCCGATGCCGGTGCGATTGCCTTTAAATTATCCACGATTGAAGCGGATCCTTATCGGTTTCCGAGAATTCCAGACTTTGAGATTCTCAAAGCTATGAAACTTGTAAAAGAAACAGGTCTAAGTATTGGCTTTCATGCAGAGAATGAAGAAATTATTGCGAACCTCATCAAAGAATACACCGAAGGAAATAAAATTTACCCTCGCGCTCATATGGAGACAAGACCGCCTATTTCTGAAACAAGTGCAGTCCTTAAGCTTCTTGAATTCGCTTATTGGACAGAGGTTAAACTCCACATCGTCCATGTCAGTCATCCGCGCACGATTGAATTAATTGAAATGTTTAAAAAACAAGGTGTCAATGTTACATCAGAAACCTGTTATCCTTATTTGCTTCTAAATGTAAACGCTTTAGATCAATTCGGGCCAAAAGCAAAGAATAATCCTCCGCTGCGGACTGAGGAAGATGTCAAGGGTTTATGGGATCATCTGCTACATGAAAAAATTGATCTGATTACCTCCGACCATGTGGCCTGGGGGCAGGAACATAAGAAAATCAGCGAGAATCATATTTTTAAATCCTCCGCAGGGCTGTCAGGACTTGAAATTATGGTACCCCTATTATTTGACCATATGGTTGTAAAAGAAGGAATTTCACCACTAAAGCTGGCAAAGTTTCTTTCTCAATATCCGGCAGAAGTTTTCCAAATCCCGAACAAAGGAAAAATCGCCATCGGTAATGATGCAGATTTTACAGTGATTGACCCAGCTGCATCCTGGGTGATTGATGAAGCCAAATTACGGACAAATGCCAAACTAACTCCGTTTCACGGCACACAAGTTCAAGGGAAAATAGCCCAGACGATTGTGAGAGGAACTACCGTATACGATGGAGAACATATAAAGGTAGAACCCGGATATGGAAAATTAGTCAGAGGAGCTGCCTATAAAAGGGGTTGACCCCGGTGCTGTAGTGTTTCATTCAAATTTTTTAAATCAGGAGGAATTGAATATGTTACAAAATGGGATTAGCGTGATTACTCTTACGCCGTTTGATGATCAAGGAAATCTGGATGAAAAAGGAATTAGAAAATTAACGGATTTCTATATTCAATCTGGTGTCCATGGCATGACGATATTAGGCATAATGGGTGAGGTACATAAGCTTTCCGATCACGAGCGCCTGCGCGTGATGAATCTTGTCTTGGAGCAAACCAATGGCCGAGCCCCTGTTACGGTTGGCTGTACAGCTGAAGGGACCAAAATTGCAATAGATTTGGCAAAGGAAGCCGAAAGGGCAGGTGCACAAGCCGTTATGATTGCGGCGCCAAGGAATCTAAATAATGAAGACATGCTATTTAAGCATTATACTGAAATTGCGGACAATATTTCGCTTCCGATTGTGATTCAAGATGAACCCGTAACGACTGGTGTGAAAATGTCCCCGCAGTTTATCGCAAGATTGGGTAATGAAATCGATAATGTTCAATATGTCAAATTGGAAGAAGCGCCTACCACTGTCAAAATCACAAAAATCCTCAACGAAACGGATCAATTAAAAATTTATGGCGGACTTGGCGGCATGTATTTCTTTGAAGAACTAGACCGCGGTGCCGCAGGGATTATGACTGGATTTGCATTCCCGGAAGTTTTAGTTAAAACGTTTGAATTATTTACTAATAATCAAAAAGAAGCGGCTCGAGAGTATTTTTATCAAAACCTGCCATTAATTCGGTTTGAGGCACAGCTTGGAATTGGCGGAGTCGCGATTAGAAAAGAGACGTTTAAATTAAGAGGCATCATTGACTCGAGCCATGTAAGATTCCCGGGAGCTTCCGTAGATCAAAGAACGATGGAAGAATTGCAGGAAATCATTGATTTTGTTGGTCTAACGGTAAAATAAAACGAATAGGGGGTTGCCGGGATGGATTTAGGCTTAAAGAATAAGGTGGCTTTTGTTTGTGCATCCAGTAAAGGTCTTGGGAAGGCCAGTGCGTTGGAGCTGGCGAAGGAGGGTGCTCACGTCGTTCTTACCGGACGGGACGAGAAAGAATTGCAGGAAACGAAAAAACAATTGCAGTCTCTGACCGAAAGTGAAGTGGAATATGTCGTTTGTGACCTGACCAAAAAAGAAGACATTGAGAACGCCGTCCGCTATACAATCGAAAAATTTAATCGAATTGATATTTTAATTAATAATTCAGGGGGACCGCCAAGCGGAACATTTGAACAATTTACAGATGAGGACTGGTATCAGTCTTTTGAGCTGAATTTATTAAGCTATGTTCGTTGTATCAGAGCAGTCCTGCCGTATATGAAGGAACAGAATTATGGCAAGATTATCAATCTTACTTCTACGTCGATTAAACAGCCCATCCCTGGACTTTTATTGTCTAATACATTCAGAACCGGGGTTATGGGCTTGTCCAAAACATTAGCAACCGAGTTAGCTGGGTTCAATATTCTTGTCAACACCGTGGCTCCTGGCAGAATTTTAACGGATCGGGTTCAAACCTTAGATTCAATCAAAGCCGAAAAAACTGGGATGTCCTTAGAAGAAGTGCAAAATCATTCAAAGAAAAGCATTCCTCTCGGTCGGTATGGTAAACCTGAAGAATTTGGGGCGGTTGTCGCATTTATTGCGTCGGATAAGTGCTCTTATGTGACCGGCACGTCGATCATCATCGATGGAGGTATGGTGAAGTCCATTTAAAATCAGAAGGCTCTGGGGAGAGAGACTGGTCACTCCCAGAGCCTTTTTTTGGGGGATTGTTTGATGGAAAGAATTTTATATTTTGACCATTTACCAGATGATTTAAAACAAATCGTTTTAGAAAAAGTGCAGCCAGGTGTAACGCTGACATTTTGGAGCGACTTGTCGGAGCGGCAAAGAGAACTTGAGCTGCGTCAAACTGATTATTTTATCCTGACAGCTTTTAAAATAGATGAAAAAATCATACGGCTAGCTGAGAAATTGAAATTTATCCAAAAGGTTGGCATTGGGGTCGATAATATTGATTTGGTTGCAGCGGCAAGTCGGTCGGTCCCTGTCTCTAATACCCCAGGCGGAAATTCAATTAGTGTCTCGGAAGCTACCATTTTATTTATTCTTGCCCTTTACAGGAGATTAATTGAGATGAACCAAGCAACAAAAGAGGGCAAGTGGTATTCATGGAATTTCCGGTCTTCTTCCTATGAAATATATGGGAAAACTTATGGGCTGATCGGGATGGGGAACATCGGATATGAAACGGCCAAACGGTCGAAAGCCTTTGGAACGAACATTGTATATTATGATAAACGAAGATTATCTTTTGAAAAAGAGAAGGAGATCCATGCTCAGTACGTAAGTCTTGATCAGCTTTTGCAAGTTTCGGATATTATCAGCGTCCATGTTCCTCTTTTGCCTGAAACTAGGGTTTAATAGGAGCGGAAGAGTTTACCAAAATGAAAGAGAATGCCATTCTTATCAATGTGGCGCGAGGAGGGGTTGTTAATGAGAGGGATCTATACGAAGCCCTTATTAACAATCGGATTCGTGGGGCCGCGATCGATGCCTGGGAAACAGAACCCGTTTCACCTGAGAACCCTTTACTGGCATTAGATAACGTCCTTTCAACCCCTCACATTGGCGGCGGAACGGTGGATACGTTTAAACGTACAATCGAAATTGCGTTTGAAAATATCAATCGCGTGAGGAACGGGGAAGAACCGGAGTATCTTGTTAATCGTTAAATAACCATTTTAATAATGTATCGGTATGAGGTTTACGGACACTAGTTCCGTTATTCGTGCAAAAATGAAGGTTTTTCGATTTTTGCGGACATGAGTTCCGTTATTTGGAGTAAATTAATGCATTTTCCTATCAAATTTCACTAATAACGGATCTGATGTCCGTTAAATCTTAAAAATCTGCTTTTTTACTAAAATAACGGATTCTATGTCCGTTACAAGTTAGACAATACGGATATTATCTCCCCAATAGATTAGGGTCTGTCCTCAGTATGGTAATGCTTACCGTACCAGGTCAGACCCTTTTTTAGCTAGCAGCCAAATACATTTCCCACAACTTAACAAAACATTTACCAATATTTACTTTCTATTTATTCTATCAAAATACTTTCTATCTAAAATGGAATCGTGAAAGAAATACTTCAAATGATAGAACTTGTAGGAAAAGCTACAAAAGGGAGGTTGCGAATTATGAATTACATTTGGTTTGATCTTGGCTATACCTTAGTGCACACCAATCGGGAGGAGCGTTTTCAGTTACTATTAGAAAAATCAGGCATACATAAATCCGCAGATGAAATTGCTCTTGCCTATCATTTAGCAGATAAATATTTTATGAGGGAGCTCCCTGGCGTATTAGGGAGGCAGTTTCATAAATACGCCGGAGATTATCAGAAATTATTATGCGAGTTTTTAGCAATCAATCCAGAGTCTATTGAAAAATCAACTGCAGAGACGCCTCAGCAAAGAATGGAGTGGAGAGCCTTCCCTCATACGATTCCTACCTTACAAATATTAAGAGAACGGGGATACGGCATTGGTCTCATCTCCAATTGGGATCAAACGGCAAAAGATGTATTAGCGCAAACAGGAATTGATTCTTACTTGGATCATAAAATAATTTCTTCTGAGATTCAAATTGAAAAACCGGATCAGCAAATTTTTTGGCATGCTTTAGAAAAAGCAGGAGTATCAGCAGCTGAGTCTATTTATATTGGTGATAATTACTACGATGATGTGGTTGGCAGCAGAAGGGTAGGAATGGAAAGTATATTAATCAATCCATTCGGCAAACAAGGAATTGAAGAAATTGAAGGAGTTCCGATTATAACTAACATTGGCGAGTTGCTTGAAATACTAGACTTACCATTAAAACCTGTATATTAGAGGATTAATATGCCAGATATCCATGAACAAATTAAGGAAAAATTTAATACACTCAGCTCTGCTCAAAAAAACGTGGCGCATTATATTTTTGAAAATATGGAGGAAGCGGTTGTTTCGTCTGCACAAAAGATTGCGGAAAAGTCAAATGTTAGTGAAGCTACCGTTCACCGTTTTGCTCAAGCATTACAGTTTGAAAATTTTATGGAAATGAAAAAAGAAATGATTCAATTTCTTCATTACAATCGGCGGGCGGTCAATAATTTGTTGCTGACAACTGCGGCTAAACCAGATTCATGGCTAGAGCAGCACTTTTTACAGGAAGCCGAAAATATTGTGAGTACAAGTAAAGAGATTAGTCAAATGGATATCCAGCGAGCCGCAGAGTTACTGCTATCTGCAAGGAGAATTTGGATAGGCGGCTGGCGCATGGGCTTATCGATTACTTCCTTTATGCAATTCGTGTTGAACTATATGTTAGGAAACTGCTCGATGATTCCACAGGGGGAGGCTGCCGAATATACATCCTATTTTCAGAAGGGGGATCTTGTTTTACTCAGTGCTTTCCCGCGTTATGATTCATTAACATTGAAAATTGCCGAGCTTGCAAAAGCTAAAGGAGTTTCCGTGATTGGTTTGACGGATTCCTCCTTATCTCCGATTTGTAAATTTACAACGATACATTTTTTTGCCAAAACCAAATCTAATAGTTTTTTAGATTCCTATACAGCAGCACTTTCCATCTGTAATGCCATAATTAATGAAGTTGCTTACATAGGCGGAGAACGGATTAAATTCAATATTAATCATGTGGAAGAACATTTTGAGAAATTCAAATAGAAGACGATAAAATTTGGAAATCTTACGGTCATTCGAGGGAGGATTGGGATATTTGAAATTAACAACAGTCGGTTATTGGGGAGCTTATGCTGAGAAAAATGAGGCAACTTCCTGTTATTTAGTGGAGGAAGAGGATACGAAAATTTTAATCGATTGCGGAAGCGGTGCCCTTTCTAAGCTGCAAAATTATATCGAATTAACAGAATTAGATGCAGTGTTCATAAGTCATATACATACCGATCATATTGCTGACATCTACAGTTTAGAATTTGCCATGCTCATCCAAACTCAGCTAAAGAACAGAAAAAAGCCGCTGGATGTTTATATCTATGCGGAAAATTTGGAGACTTTGTCATTCGCATATCCCGATATTGTCCATGTAAAAAAAATAAATCTTGAAGATTCAATCCAGATTGGGCCATTTACATTGTCCTTTATGGAAAATATTCATGAAATTCCATGCTGTTCGATAAAGGTTTCCAATCAGCAAGGAACAGTGATGGTGTACTCGGCTGATACTGGCTATAATGAAAGATTTATCGATTTCTGTAAGGAGGTGAATTTACTTCTCATCGAATGCAGTTTTTTTAAAGCACAAAAGGGTTTCGTAAAAGGACATTTGTCAAGCGGTGAAGTTGGAGAAATTATTTCGAAAGCAAATGTTGAGGAAGCTGTCCTGACACATTTCCCGCATTTTGGCCAAGTTGATCAATTGGTAGAGGAAGTTAAAGCTTTTTGTGATAAAAAGATTTATCGTGCAAAGGAAGGTTTTTCTATCAAAATCTAATTCGGAGGAATTGAACATGAAAAAGAATTTCTTTAGAGGCTTACTATTTATTTTAGTTGCTTTATTTCTAGGAGCTTGTTCAAATTCTGGTTCAGAGGAAACCAGTACAAATACGAACAGTAATCATTCTGAATCTGAAGAAACTTCACCTTCAACTGAAGCAGGGCCAAAGATTGTCCGGATTGCTATGAGTACAGAGGTAGATAACTTAGACCCTTATTTATCCGCAGCAACTGATACGATGTCGATGATGGATAATGTGTTTGACGGGTTATTAGATACGAATGAAGCTGGGGAATTAGTGCCAGCAATCGCAGAGTCTTATGATATTTCCGATGATGGATTAACGTATACATTCAAACTAAAAGAGGGCATCAAGTTCCATGATGGTTCTGATTTAACAGCAGAAGATGTCATTTATTCTTATGAAAAACTTAGCGGATTAAACGGCGGAGAACCTCTTTCTTCTCAGTTTTCAGTCATTGAAAAAATTGAATCAGCTTCTGATTATGAAGTCGTGATTACACTAAAAGAAAAAAACTCCGCCTTTTTAGCTGCCAATATTCGTCCGATATTGCCAAGCGGATATGAAGAACAAAGCTCAAGTCCAATCGGGGCAGGTCCTTTTAAATTTAAAGAATATAAAGTAGGTCAGGAGTTAACGTTAGTAAAAAATGAAGATTACTATGACCAAGAAAATATTCCAGAAGCAGATGAAGTCCATTTTATGGTCATGCCTGATTCAGAGTCTTCGATTTTAGCGATGCAAGCAGGTGAAATTGATATTATTCCTGGAATTAGTTCTCAAGGCTTGCTCCAATTAGGGGATACGGTCAGTACTGTTTCCGGTCCGCAAAACATGGTTCAATTAATGGCGTTAAATAATAGCGTCGAGCCGTTAGATGATGTAAAGGTACGTCAAGCTATTAATCTAGCCATTGATAAAGATGTCATTATTGATACAGTAGCTGATGGTGAAGGATCAAAATTAGGTTCGAATTTTAGTCCAGCGATGGAATTTTATTATGAGCCAGGCTTAGAAGAATACTATGCTCCAAATATTGAAGAAGCAAAAAAATTGTTAGCTGAAGCTGGTTTAGCTGATGGTTTTACATTGGAATTAACGGTTCCATCGGACTACCAATTCCATGTCGATACAGCACAGGTAATTGCTGAACAGCTGAGTCAAATTGGCATTACCGTTGATATTAAGTTAATTGAGTTCAGCTCATGGTTAGAGGATGTATACCAAGGAGAACAATATGTTTCTACGATTATCGGATTTACAGGTAAGCTGGATCCTTATGAAATTTTAAGAAGATATGAAAGTGACTATGGCAGCAACTTTATCAACTACAGTAATCCTGAATATGATCAGCTGATTGCGGATGCATTGGCTGCAACCGATACGACTCAGATGGCAGATTTGTATAAAGAAGCACAACAGATGTTAACGGAAGAAGCTGTATCTGTATTTATTATGGATCCAAATCGCACCATCGCCATGAGAAAAGGGTTAGACGGCTTAAAAATGTACCCAATCCAAAAATTTAACTTAGAAGATCTTGTGTTTACTGAATAGTTAAAATAAGGGGATTTTAATATTGAGGTATCTTCTATATAAGTTATCTAGTTTTTTTATAACGATTGTTATCGTGTCACTAATGATCTTTTTCGTCTTTCAGCTATTACCGGGGAACCCGGCGCAAATTATTCTCGGTATTGATGCCGATCCTAAGCAGGTCGAACAGCTTGAAAAAGAATTAGGCTTGGACAAGCCGCCAGTCGAACGATATACCGATTGGGTGTCTGGAGTTATTCAAGGTGATTTAGGCGAATCTCTCCGTTACCAGCTGCCGGTCAGTGACATTATTGCGGAACGTTTACCGGTAACCTTCTCATTAGCGATTGTTTCATTACTTCTTACTATTTTGATCGGGCTGCCTCTAGGCATATTTATCGCCCGGTCAGATGGTAAATGGATCTCCGTTATTTTAAATATGTTCACACAGTTAGGTATTTCGATTCCGTCCTTTTGGTTTGGCTTTATGCTGATTTTAGTATTTGCAGTCATATTACAGCTATTTCCAAGCTTTGGGTATGTGTCTTGGTCCGAGGATTTCTTTGGTGCACTGCGATCGTTCTTTTTACCTTCGCTTGCCATAGCGATTGGGAATATCGCTGTGGTGATACGATATTTGCGAAATACGCTATTGGATCAATCCAACATGGATTATGTTCGAACCGCCAGATGTAAAGGATTGAGTGAAAGAATCATTGTTTATAAGCATATTCTAAGAAACTCGTTAATTCCTGTTTTAACGATTATGGGTTTGATTGTAGCCGATACTCTTGGCGGCAGTATTATTATTGAAAATGTATTCGCGCTCCCGGGTCTAGGCAGTCTTTTGATTCAGTCGATTACATCTAGAGACTTCCCCTTGGTACAATCAATGGTCCTTTATATTGCGGTTCTCGTGCTTTTCATCAATTTTATTGTCGATCTATTGTATAAAGTTGTCGATCCGCGAATAAGGCTGAAGGGGTGACAGTTGTGAAGAAAAGGAGAAGTATTCCGTTTTTTGTAGGAATTGGTTTAGTGGGACTGCTCGCTTTCATGATGATTGTGAGCTGGTTTTATACGCCATATGATCCAAATTCGATGGACACAGTCAATCGATTAGCAGCTCCTTCTTGGGAGCATCTTTTTGGTACTGATAATTTTGGCAGGGATATTTTTAGCCGTGTAATGGAAGGATCGCAAACCGCATTTATCATCGGGATTTCATCCGTTTCAGTTGGATTATTTTTTGGCTTTTTAATTGGTGCCAGCGCGGGTTATTTTGGCGGCTGGATCGATGAATTAGCGATGCGGTTTATTGATGCGATGTTTGCCTTTCCTGGAATTCTATTAGCCATTATGCTTATTTCTGTTTTTGAACCTGGCATAAAGAATACGATTCTCGCCCTAGGTATCATGAGTATCCCTTCATTTGCCCGGATTATCCGCTCAAGCTTTATTCAATATAAGCAGTATGATTTCGTTAAAGCGAGTATAGCCAAAGGGGCAAGTTCGTTTCGCATTATTTTTCATCATATATTACCGAATGCATCGTCACCGATCCTAGTTGCGGCATCCCTAAGTTTTTCAGGAGCGATCCTTGCTGAATCGGGATTAAGTTATCTGGGAATTGGTGTTCAGCCGCCAGACCCGAGCTGGGGGCGGATGCTGAAGGAAGCACAGCCTTATATTGCGTCTGCACCATGGTATGTCGTGATCACAGGGGTAATTATTACGATTATGGTGTTAGGCTTTAATTTGCTGGGTGACGGTATTCGAGATAAACAGGATAAAAAAGCGTAGGAGGGTGGACATTGACTGCACCTCTATTGTCTGTAGAAAATTTAGAAGTATCATTAGAATTGATCGATGGACATTTTAAAGCGTTAGAAGATATATCTTTTTCTGTGTTGTCAGGAGAGGTAGTGGGCATTGTTGGAGAGTCAGGCTGCGGCAAAAGTCTGACATCACAGGCAATTATGGGAATTCTTCCGAAAAATGCATCGGTTCAAAAGGGCCGTATTTGGTTTAAAAATAAAAACTTAGCAGAATACGATGAAAAGCAGTGGCAAGGGACAAGGGGAAAATCGATCTCCATGATTTTTCAAGAGCCGATGACATCTCTGAATCCACTTATGACCATCGGTAATCAAATTGGCGAGGTTTTAAAGCGACATACAAATTTTTCAAAGGCAGAAATAAAAAATCGAACCATTGCGCTGATGAAAGAGATTGGTTTACCTGATCCAGAGAAGATCCATAGAGCCTATCCGCATCAGCTATCAGGCGGAATGCGCCAGCGAATCATCATTGCGATTGCTTTAATTGCTGAACCTGATTTGATTATCGCTGATGAACCAACGACCGCACTGGACGTTACGATTCAGGCACAAATTTTAGAGCTATTTCAAAAAATTAAACACTCTAGAGCAACCTCCATGATTTTTATTTCTCATGATTTAGGAGTTATTAAACATATTTGTGATCGTGTGCTTGTCATGTATGCGGGGCGAATTGTGGAGGAAGGGCCAGCTACAGAAATACTAAAACATCCCAAGCATCCTTATACAAAGGGTTTGATTCAGTCAATTCCCGATCATAAAAAAAGCGGGCAGGTTCTTTACACGATTCCTGGAAAAGTACCTATGTTAAAGGAACGCAATACGGGTTGTCCTTTTGCAGACCGTTGTCCGCATGTTATGGATATATGTTATACAGACTTTCCTGAGGAAAATCGTTCGGACAATCAATCAGTCTTCTGCCATCTTTATTCCAAAGTAGGTGAAGTGGTATCATGACAGTCCCTTTACTAGAAGTGAATATTCTTCACAAGCATTATAAGCACGGAAAGAGTGGTTTGTTTGATAAGGCAACGTTTGTAAAGGCCGTAAATGGCGTTACTTTTTCCCTGTATCCAGGCGAAACTTTTGGCTTGGTAGGGGAAAGCGGCTGTGGAAAATCGACAACAGGGCAAGTCATACTGCAGCTGATCAAACAAACGAGCGGGACCATAAAATATAAGGGGGAAGATATCTCTTCCTTTTCGAGCAGCAAACTAAAAGAGTGGCGTAAGGCTGTCCAAATTGTTTTTCAAGATCCTTATTCGTCCTTGAATCCGAAAAAAACAATCGGGTGGATTTTAAATGAACCGCTTGTTATTCATAAAATCGGCAACAAAGCTTCGCGTGAGAAGAAAATACTGCAAATCTTAGAAGATGTTGGTCTCGATGCATCGTTTTTAAATCGTTACCCCCATGAATTGAGCGGCGGCCAGCGACAGCGGGTAGCCATTGCTTCTGCCATTATTTTAAATCCTGAATTTATCGTGATTGACGAAGGAGTTTCTGCACTTGATGTATCCGTTCAGGCACAGATTTTAAATCTATTGAAAAAGCTGCAAAAGCAATATAAGCTAACCTATCTTTTTATTTCCCACGATTTAAATGTGGTGCGATATTTTTGTGATCGTATTGCGGTCATGTATTTAGGGGAGATTGTGGAAATTGGCAAAGCAGAAGACTTTGGGGTGAAGCCACTGCATCCTTATGCGGATGCGCTATTTTCGGCAATCCCAACGCTTGATGAAGAGCATCACCGGATTGTGCTTAAAGGGGATCTTCCTAATCCCAGCAACCCGCCAAGCGGTTGTCCATTTCACACGAGATGTCCGTATGTACTGGATATTTGTAAAACTGTGAAACCTGAAACAAAGTCTTTGCGTGAAGAACATTTGGTCAGTTGTCATAAGGTGGTATTAGAGGAACAAGCACAGGAGCGGGTAAAAACGAGCGCTGTTTTGAATGAAGCCTAAACTCACGAGGAGGAGTAATGTGAAAGTAGGAGTTATTTCTGATTTGCATATTGACCGTAATGCCGCTTTGCTCCCGGAAAATACAAGTTTTGCAGAAATTTTAGCAGATTTAATCAAAAAGCTTCATATAGATATTTTACTGATTGCAGGTGATATTTCCAATGATTACCGTATGAGTATCGACTTTTTGAATGAATTAGAAAGGTTAAGTCATACGAAGGTCCTTTTTGTTCCGGGTAACCATGACTATTGGTCTAAAGAGAATGGAGTAACAAACACTTGGGATATTTATCATGCTTTTAATCAATGGAATGGCTGTATTATGGAACAAGCTTTTCATTTAAATGATGATTGGGTGGTTGTTGGTAACTCAGGATGGTACGATTATTCCTTTGGCAGCGAAGCTTTTAGCGAAGCTGAATTTAATCAGGGGTACTACATGGAGCGGACTTGGCAGGATTTTAATTATGTGAATTGGGGTCGGGAAAATAAGGAAATGTGTCAATTTTTCTATAGGGCATTAGAGGCGGACTTGCAAAAGCATAAAGGTAAAAACATTATTATGATGACCCATATGCTAACACACCCCCAATTCACAGTCCCAATGCCGAATCAGTTATGGGAGTTTTTTAATGCTTTTTTAGGCAGCAGGCAATATAGTGATTTGTATAATAAATATCATGTAAAATATGGCATCATGGGGCATGTTCATTATCGGAAAATCGAATCAACTGATACCACAACGATGATTTGTGCATGCTTGGGCAATCATGACGAATGGAAGAGCGAAAACCTGGTGAATGAGTTAAATGAAGCTTTAGTAGTGTTTGAGGTTAAATAAAATAGGGCGAGTCCACCTAGTACAGCAAATTCATAACTTACTGGGGGTCTGGCCTCTTTTATTGTATAATGGAGGAAAGATATGGAATTTGGAGTGGAAGATTACAAGATTACTTTAAACGATATGATGATGGGAGTTAAAAGATGTTGGGGAATAACTGGCGAAGTGTTTTAGAGAAAATATGTGATATTTATTTTCAAGCAGGTACAAAGATTGATTGGATCCTAGTAGGTTCCGCTGGTTCTGTACTGCAGGGCTGTGACATGGAACCGGGTGATATCGATATTTATGTGAAAGAGCAGGAAGGGGCAGCTAAATTTGCTGAGCTGCTTCGAGAGTTTTCTCTAACGGAAACAAGTGAAAACAGGGAAAGTCACACTTGGCTATCTTCAAAGGATGAACCGGTATTTCATCAGACATTTCCTTCTGGTTTTTCCTGGTCCAAAGCCAGGTGGGTGATTGATGGGGTTGATGTAGAGGTCGTTCATATTTCTAATTCGGCGGGAATTCCGGACTCGACCACAGGGGAAGGGATCTGGGAAGGAGGAAAGTATATATGGGCTCTCTCGAAAAACGTGGAGTTTGGGAACTTTACTATTCCGGTCGTTCCTTTAGAGATACAACTGGAATCCAATTTCAGAAGAAATAGGCAGGATCGGGCAGAAGCGATCATTACAGCGTTAAAACGTGATGGCTTTGATGAACAGCTTTTAAGGAAAGCATTATCTTCTCCACATTTGGCTGCATTTTTTAAACGGATGTGGCAAAGTAAATCGCTTGACCATAAATAGAAAGGATAGATGGTTATTGACAAAAATAGACCGCCTTGTTGATCTCTTCGAAGCCAGCCGGAATCCAGAAAATGCGATACCGATGCAAAACTATATGAAAGGCAACTTTCTGTTTTTGGGAATAAAAACACCAGAAAGAAGAGAGCTGCTAAAACGTTATTTTCTGGAAACACAGATTTTAAAAGAACCGTTTCAGCATGAATTCGTTTTGACTTTATGGGAACTAGAGAAGCGGGAGTATCAGTACGCGGCTCTTGATTACATAAGCCGTTCCATTAAAAAGCTTTCCAAAGAAGATTTGCCGCTGATGGAGAAGCTGATCACCACTAAATCATGGTGGGATACGGTTGATATGCTTGCAGCCCATCCTATAGGAAGGATTGCGAAAGAATCACCAGAAGTAATCCAGGAGACAATCGAGGAATGGGCATATGGGGATCATTTATGGCTTAGGCGAACCGCGATTCTTTTTCAGCTTGGTTATAAAAAAGAGACGGATGAAGGCTTGTTATACCGTTATATCTTACAAAATGCTGACAGCAAAGAGTTTTTCATCCAGAAGGCGATTGGCTGGGCTTTACGGGAATACTCGAAGACAAACGCTGCGTCTGTTAAAAAATTTATCCAAGATAACGAGCTTCCAAAGCTTAGTATTCGTGAGGGAAGCAAATATTTATAATAAGTGATTAGCGAATAGACGCTTATAGTGAATCTATTTTTATAGAATTTATTAGGGAGCAGGGACATATATGTTTTTTATGTTATTTACAGTGAGTCTAATCCTATCTATAACAGGCGGGGTATTGTTGAGTAAAAATGAACAAGTCATAGGTTTTACATTACTGGCATTGGGATTGATTCTTTTCTTTCTGACAACCATTTTTTATAGGAGTAAAAAAGGGAAAAAGACTGATTGTTTCCCAGACTGTGACTTTTTTGACTGCGATGGCGGAGGATTAGACTGTAAAGGTCCGGATTGCACATAAAATGATAAGAGATATCATAACTCTGCAATTTATTCCTTGTCACAGAAAAAGGGAGCGTTCTTTAATTATAGGAAATTTTCATTTCCCGCTATGCTATCGCTGTATGTTCATTCTGATCGGATACTTTTTTGTTCCCTTTCTATTTTGGTTAGAGGCAAACATCCCTTTATACATAGGAATTTTATTGAATCTACCGATGATCATAGATGGAGTAACCCAAGCAAAGAAACTGAGGACGAGCAATAATTTTTTAAGAAGTACAACTGGTTTAATGGCTGGATTAGGTCAAGCAATTATTATAAAAAGTTCTGTATTATTCCTTGGACATCTATTGATCACCCTTTAATGATCTCGAAGGCAGCGGACAAGCCTTTTTTGACCGATATTGCTATAATTGTGAAATACATAATGATAGAAAGTAGGGACTTTTCGTGGAGATAGGTTTGAGCACGTTTGTAGAAACAACACCGGATGTGAAATCTGGTAAAGTAATGAGTCATGCGCAAAGAATTCGTGAAGTGGTAGAGGAGATTGTGCTTGCCGATCAGGTCGGATTAGATGTGTTTGGAGTCGGGGAGCATCACCGTGAAGATTATGCTGCTTCAGCTCCTGCGGTCATCTTGGCTGCTGCTGCTTCACAGACAAAGCGAATTCGTTTGACAAGTGCAGTTACGGTCCTTTCTTCTGACGATCCTGTTAGAGTGTTTCAGGATTTTGCGACGCTCGATGCGATTTCGAATGGCCGTGCGGAAATTATGGCGGGCCGTGGATCTTTTATCGAATCCTTCCCCCTGTTTGGATATGATTTAAAAGATTATGATGAGTTGTATGATGAAAAGCTAGATTTGTTATTGAAAATACGGGAATCTGAAAAAGTAACCTGGAGCGGGAAGCATCGTCCTGTGATTCATAATCGGGGTGTATATCCGCGCCCAGTTCAGGATCCATTACCCGTTTGGATTGGCAGCGGCGGTACTCCTGATTCTGTTGTCCGTGCAGGGCTGCTAGGATTGCCGCTAGTGCTGGCGATCATTGGCGGCCGTCCGCTGCAGTTTGCACCACTCGTCCGACTTTATAAGCAGGCGGCTGAACAGGCTGGTCATGATGTTTCGAAGCTGACAGTTGCTTCTCACTCACACGGTTTTGTTGGAGAAACAACTGAGGCAGCGGCTGATCAATTTTTCCCATCTACGCAATATGCCATGAATAAATTAGGACGTGAACGGGGCTGGGGACAATATGATAGAGCAAGTTTCGATTTTGCCCGCAGTTTTGAAGAAGCGTTATATGTAGGAGATCCGCAAACTGTGGCTGAAAAAATTATCTACTTACGCAAAAATGTGGGCATCACACGCTTTATGCTGCACTGTCCAGTCGGTACAATGCCGCATGAAGATGTCATGAAGTCGATTGAATTGCTAGGAAAAGAAGTAGCGCCTAGGGTACGGGAAGAAGTCGCTCGGTGGGAAATTGAGCAAAATTAAACGGATTATAAGCGTAAAATGGGAAAAAAGTGCTAAGTGCTTGTTGTTAATCTAAGAATGCATGGTATAATAAATTTAGAATATTACCATATTATTAAAAAGAGCCTGGCGGCAACCAGACTCTTCGATACAGCGTTACTGCAAGAAGTGCAGTGGCCAAAAGGGAATAGTAACCTAGCCCAGACCTTATAGCCGAGGAGGGCAGGTTACTTTTTTTTCGTAACTGCAATGATTGCTACAATCAGTGATCCAAACATTATCATCAGCTGGAGTCCTTCTGAAACTGAAATCATGCAACACCACCCCCTTTCACAGGGAGTAGCCACCGCCCATCCTGCTTACACTGTATGAGTAAATGATAGCATAATATAGTAAAAATAGGAACATTTGTTCTATTGTTTTTTTAAGCGGGTTTCCCAAAAAAGATAGAATCTGGGAGTGCGTTTTTTATTTTTTATGGAACATTATCATGGTCCGTCCGTAAATAAATACAAGTAATTAGGGGAGGAATTAAAAATGAGAAGCGGTAATCCAAGTTTAAGAGGAAATACATTTGATGCCTATGCAGGAATGGGTGGCGGCCATGTGATGACCATCCAGGGCACTGTCAATAAAACGTTCATTCTTTTATTGTTAATAATCGCATCCGCAGGTTTTACCTGGTTTCAATATTTTTCAGGCGTCAATATTGTGCCGCATTTAGTGATCGGTGTAATAGGAGTTTTAATCCTTTCATTAGTAACGGTGTTCTGGAAAAAAGCTGCACCTGTAACTGCACCGATGTATGCAATTTTTGAAGGATTATTTGTCGGGGGCATTTCGGGACTTTATGAAAGCGAGTTTCAGGGGATTACCATTACGGCGGTTACTTTAACGTTCGCGATTCTTATTGGTCTTTTAATGGTTTATAAATCAGGGTTAATTAAAGTGACACATAACTTTAGATTAGGCGTTGCTGCTGCTACATTGGGAATTTTCTTAGCCTATTTAACTAGTTTTATCCTAGGTTTATTTGGAATTACAGTTCCTTTTATTCATGATGCCACTCCGATCGGCATTTTGATCAGTGTTGGCATTGTTATTATTGCAGCATTGAACCTTGTACTAGATTTCGATTTTATCGAAAAAGGTGCAGCGATTGGCTGTCCGAAATACATGGAATGGTATGGCGCCTTTGGCTTAATGGTCACACTTGTATGGCTATATTTAGAGATTCTTCGATTGCTTGCAAAAATTAACTCGCGAAAATAAAAAAATATAAATGTAAAGAATAGTGATGATAAAAAAACATTGTATTTTTCATTTTAAAGCGTGTTCCCAATAGAATTTGGGAACGCGCTTTTATTAGGTTTTCTTTCTTTATTAAATATTTTAAATTACAAAGCCAAAAACCGTCGCCGTTCGTCTAATAGGTGAGAGGCTTGGAGGTGTTTAATATTCATCGGTTGGTGGAGAAAGCTCAAATAGGAAATCATCGGGCGTTTTTAAAGCTTTTTAGCGAGTACGAAAAAGATATTTATCGGGCGGCTTTTGTTTATGTTAAAAATCAAGCGGATGCCCTCGATGTTGTACAAGAAACAGCTTATCGTTCTTTTAAATCGATCAAGAACCTGAAGGAACCTAAATACTTTAAAACGTGGTTGTTCAGAATTGCAATCAGCTGCTCGATTGATATTTTACGTAAACAGAAAAAGGTCGTTCCTTTTATACCTGAAGTTCAGGAAGCCCTTTTGCAGGATGAAGAGGAGGATCTCCCGTTAACGTTGTCTTTACAAGATTTGATCACGTTATTGGAGAACGAGGAGAAGGATGTCATTATTTTAAGATTTTATCATGACTATACCCTTAAGGAAGTGGCAGAAACACTAGAAATTCCACTGGGTACAGCGAAAACGATTCTTTACCGGGCACTGAAAAAGCTGCGGAAAGAATGGAAGGGAGATCGTTCATATGGGAAATAAAGTCCAATCTGAAATGGATAAAATAGAGATTCCAGCTGAACTTCATCAACGAAGTAAACAAGGCGTTCTGAAAGCAAAAGCAGAAATGAGCGGAAAACAATCATTTCGATTAAAAGGAATAGCTGCACTGGCTGCCAGCTTGCTCGTTCTCGTTGGGAGCTATAGTGTATATACGAATCATTTTCAAAACGAAGTTCAAGAGTCAGAACCTATTCACGATTCTCCGATTTTGAATGAAGAAGGGATATTTATCCCATCTATTGAATTACCTGAGAAAACAGATGGTACGGAGATGGATATGATTGGACTGATTGTTTACAACGGGAAAATCTATACGCAGACTGACACTAAGATTGAACCGGACCAAGCAAAAGCATTGTTGGGAGAAAAGCTGGGCAGAACAAAGGGGAGCATTGATGAATGGAGTTCTCAGGATGATTATGCGGTTGAGTTTGCTTCTTCCATAGGTGAAATGGACGTGTACGCCGTTCAAGGGTACGATAAGGATTTCCGAATCATTGCGTTCGAGGAAAGGCAAGGAGAAGTATTTGCGGAATTTTATGAGTGCTTGAATGGAATAACGATCCAAGATGGTGAAGATATTTTCGGCAAGTTAAAGATAGCTGGAAATGTAGTCAGCGCCCAGTATAGAAATTTTAGTGATTGGGACAATGGAATCAATCAGTATTATCCTATTGAGAACGAAGAAGTGTTAAATGCTTTTGTGGAAGAGCTTAACAACGCAGTTCCATACAGCTATCAAAAGGTTGAGCCCACTTTAGGTGATTATCGTAATGATGAAGCATACAAACGATTGAATCTGATTTTGGCGGATGGGTCTCAGGTTGATTTAGTCGTAATCAAAGACGGATATGTCCGCTATGGATTCACCGATGTTTATTTTAAAATGGAAGATGAAATATTTACGAAAATGTGGGAGCAAATGAATTGAATTTACGGGTGTCGTTACCCCGGGATAACAAAAGCATCAACGTACTGGGGACATCAATTTTTCATTATAGAAGGATATAATATTTCGTGTCTTTTCCTTAAATGGGAAAAGGCATTTTTTTTAAGCATATGATCAAAAAAAATTGAAAAACTAAGATTTAAAGGCAGTGCGGAATTAATTCCTGGAGGCGATAAGTAGTGAAACAATATTTTGTAAATAAAGTGGCTGCGGACAATGGAGATCATGAGGTTCATGAAGAAAGTTGTATGAATCCTCCTAGCGAAGCAAAAAGACATTATTTAGGCTCTTTTTCAAATTGTAGAGAAGCAGTAGCAAAGGCGAAAGAAATATATGAAACGACGAATGGCTGCTTTCATTGTTGTAGAGAGTGTCATACTACATAACTTATAAATTTTAATTGTCTTAAATATCATATTAAATGAAATCAGCAGCTCATGTATTTTATTCCTCATTATCATTTCAAAATCACTATTAATCTATCAATTATCAACTAATCTATAGAATTTTCCGCACATGTATCACCATATTAAAAACATATAAGCATACTGGTTCCTGTCGATTTTTATAAAAGCTGAATATACAAAAAGTTTGACTCTTTGCAATGTGAATAATTTAAAATAAAAAGGGAGCAAATTTTTGAGAGAAAAAGAGGATTAATATGGAAAAAATCATTATTTTGTTATTAGCCGTTATTGGCGGTGCTGCAGTAGCTGTTCAAAGTCAGGTAAATGGAGGTTTGGGGAGGAAAATCGGGGTTCTCGAAGGTTCTTTTATTTCCTTCTTAGTGGGAACGCTCATTTTATTTTTTGCTGTTTTATTCTTTGGCAAAGGAAACCTTCTTGCAACCTTCGAGGTTCCGAACTGGCAATTAATCGGCGGGCTGTTAGGGGCATTATATGTTGTTATCAATATTTTTGCTGTTCCTAAAATAGGTGTCGCATCAACCCTGATAGCCGTAGTTGCCGGACAAATTGCGATTGGTGCAGTCATTGATCACTTTGGCCTATTTGGCGGTACGAGGATCCCAATCGACGGTACGAAATTTTTTGCACTATTGCTGATGTTCGTTTCGATATATTTGTTTAATAAGTAGAACCTGCATAATATGAGAGCACTAATCATTGAAGCAGTATAGTTATTTATGTCCAAATTACATACGATGAAAAACGCTCAGAATGTTTTTTCTGAGCGTTTTTTCTTGAGTTATATTTATCGCACTAGGAAGAAAACAGGGAAATTACTTTCGATTGATCTTCCTCACACCTCATAATCCCTCTCAATTACAAAATGCGCACGGTCCCCTCTAAAAAAAGTCTTTGAATATTCTATAGGGGTTTCATCTGGAAGATAGGCATAGGTCTCTAATGCAAAACAGGGTGCCCCCATTTTAATTTGTAATTTCTCTGAAATGTCTTGATCAGCGATGAATAATTCAAGGTGTTCGATTGTCTTTTTGATTTTTAATCCATATTGTTTGTCTAATAATTGATATAACGACTTTTCGCATTCTTTCGCATTTAAGCCGGGGGCTTTAAGCCATGGAAGATATGCAATTTCATATTGAAGCGTATGGTTATCGGCGAAACGAACTCTCTCCAGTTTGTTAACTGGATCACCTTGTTTAATATCAAATAATTTAGCTAGGAACGAATCTGCCTGAATCACTTCCAAATTTAACACGCGAATGGAAGGGTTTTTCCCTTGTGTTGCCAGCTGCTGAGAGAAGTGATTGACGGTGGAAGTTAACGTTTGTTTTACTTTATGATCGGCAACAAAGGTTCCCTTTCCCTGGGTACGATAAACATATCCTTCAATTGTTAGTTGTTGAAGTGCTGTTCTGATTGTGGTCCGGCTTACCCCATATTTTTTACAGAATTCCGCTTCTGTTGGTAATTGGGTATGTGGAAGGTAGTCACCGTTTTTTATCTTTTGTAAAATATCCTCTTTAACACGAAAGTGAAGCGCGTTCCCTTCATTGGCTGGTTGCATTATAAATCCCCCTTACTTCTATCTTTCTATTATATTAAAAATTATTTTTCCAAGTATATCTAAATTGTAACACATATTGTAATGACAAATAAATAAATATGATACAAGCAAATTTTAATTGTTATGACAAATTTATGTATACATGTAATGACAATTTGTGTTATTCTAAATTCGGAAACCGTTTTCAACTATATAGGAGGTGTTTTAATTTCATATGAAACTAGTCATCATTGGCGGGGGATCTAGCTATACACCGGAAATAATCGAAGGTGTAATTGATCGGCATCATCAGTTCCCTGTTACAGAATTAGTACTGGTGGATATAGAAGATGGCAAAGAAAAGTTAAATATTATTGGCGCTCTCGCCCAACGCATGATTGAGAAATCTGGTGTTTCTATCCAGCTTTCTTGGACATTGAATCGACAAGAAGCCTTAATGAATGCAGACTTCGTAACAACACAAATTCGAGTGGGCGGACTTGCTGCTCGAGCGAAGGATGAACGAATTCCGCTAAAGCATGGTTTAATTGGTCAGGAAACAAATGGGGCAGGTGGAATCTTTAAGGCATTTCGAACGATTCCGGTTTTGATGGAAATTTGTAATGACATTTCCGAAATATGTCCAAATGCTTGGTTGATAAACTTTACGAATCCGGCGGGAATTGTAACTGAGGCATTGTTAAAGTATAGTGCCCATAAAAAGGTGATTGGTGTCTGTAATATTCCTTTTAATATGAAGCACAGTGTTGCTGAAATTATGGGGTGCAATCCAGAGGAAGTGGAAATTGAGTTTATTGGGATTAACCATTTTGTCTTTGGAAGTAAAGTGTTAATACGGGGAGAAGATAAAACCGATCAAGTTCTCGCCAAACTCAGCAATAGCGAGTTGAATTATTCACCTGCCAATATAGTTTCCCTGGGCTGGAAAAAGGAGTTTATCGAATCTATTAAACTACTTCCTAATCCGTATCACCAATACTATTTTCAAACAGATGAAGTTTTAAAAAAGGATATAAAGGCATTTCATGAAAATGGAACAAGAGCGGAAATTGTTCAACAAGTAGAAAGAGAGCTTTTTCAAAAATATCAAGATCCTAATTTGCAGGTTAAACCAAAAGAACTGGAAAAAAGAGGCGGCGCTTATTATAGCCACGCTGCTTGCAGCTTAATGGCGAGCATTTATAACAACAAAGGGGATATTCAAACCGTTAATATACAAAATCATGGAGCTATTTCTGATTTGCCATTTGACTGTGTGATTGAAGTGAATGCCGTGATTACAAAAGATGGACCGAAACCAGTTACGATTGGGAGACTGCCGAAGCAAGTAAAAGCTGTTATCCAACAGATGAAGGGCTTTGAGGAGCTCGTTGTAGAGGCAGCCGTTACGGGAGATTACAGCTTAGCTTATGCATCCATGATTATGAATCCATTGGTCCGAAATGAGTCAAAGGCTAAGGCTGTTTTAGATGAACTTTTAGAAGCTCATAGGGAGTATTTACCACAGTTTCATTAAAAATAAGGGGGATGGATGAACATGAGTAAGTTTCAAAAATTTGAAGAAAAAGTGTTGCCGATTGCTGGAAGATTAGGTTCTCAAAGACATTTAGCAGCAATCAGGGATGGATTTGCGGCTATTTTACCGCTTATCATTATTGGTTCCTTAGCCGTTTTGATTAACAACCTGCCGATTCAATTTTTCCAGGACTTTATGATAAATGTATTCGGAGAAAGCTGGAAGAATCTCGGCGGTTATATTTGGAACGGGACATTTGCAGTTCTCTCATTGATTATTTGTATTAGTGTCAGTTACAATCTCGCCAGATCCTATAATGTCGACCCTTTAGCAGCTGCATTAGTAGGAGTTGGGTCTTTAATAATTTTGACACCAATGACAGAAGATGGGGGAATATCTGTTCAATGGATGTCAGCACAAGGACTTTTTGTTGCTTTGTTTGTTGCACTCGTAGGTACTGAAATTTTTAGAAAGCTAGCTCAAACGAGACTAACGATTAAAATGCCGGCTGGTGTACCGGAAGCTGTAGCTCGATCTTTTGCGTCCCTTATTCCAGCTATGATAGTTTTGTTTATTTTTGGATTCATACAGCTAGTCTTCATGGACATGATCGGAACAAGCTTACAAGACAGTATTTATAAAGTGATTCAAGCACCTTTTGAAAGCTTTGCCGGAACACTGCCAGCTGTATTAGGCATTGAATTTACAAAGTCATTCCTTTGGTTCTTTGGCCTTCATGGCTCTAACATTTTAGAACCAATTATTGAAGCGGCATATCTGCCGGGTTTACAAGAAAACATTGAGTTGTTTGCTCAAGGGGTATCTGCTAAAGATGTTCCAAATATTATTACAAAGCCATTTATGGACGTTTTTGTGGCGATGGGCGGAACAGGAACAGGTCTTTCTTTACTAATAGCCATCTTTATTATTATGAAAGCAAAGAATGCGAGAAGCTTAGGGAAAATGAGCGCACCTGCTGCACTATTTAATATTAACGAGCCGCTAATTTTTGGTTTACCAATCGTTTTAAATCCGATTCTATTCATTCCATTTATCTTAGTACCGCTCGTCAATGTATCCATTGCCTATTTTGCCACATCCATTGGCTTCGTTCCAAAAACGGTAGTGATGGTACCATGGACAACACCTCCGATTATTGGCGGATATTTAGCTACAGGGGGGTCGGTTACAGGATCGATTTTACAATTGGTGAACTTAGCTGTCGGTGCATTAGTGTACCTGCCATTCCTGAAAGTGTTGGATAAACAAATGCTTACAAATGCTGCCGCAGCTGCAGAAAAACAAAAAGACTCTAGTCAGCAGCAGGATATCAAGATGTAAATAGTGAACTGTTTAGATAAGGATTGATAGGGAAAAGGAGGAGACTATGAAACTTATTGTAAATGCTGATGACTTTGGGTACACTCCAGCTGTTACCTACGGAATCTTGGATGCGTATAAAAATGGAATTGTTACGTCCACGACCATGATGTGTAATTCACCGTATATGGACCATGCAGTGGAACTTGCCAAGCAAAATCCTGATTTAGGGGTTGGTGTACATCTTGTTTTAACCAGTCGTGCTCCTTTATGTAATGATGTACCTTCCTTAATTGATGAAAACGGGAAATTTTTTCATCAAAGTCAAATCTTTGAACATGCAAAAGAAGAAGATATTGAAAAGGAATGGACTGCACAGATTGAAAGGTTTTTGGCAAGCGGTCTGAAACCCAGTCATTTAGACAGTCACCATAATGTACACGGACATCCCATTGCCTTTCCAGTAGCGGTAAAACTTGCTTCAAAATATGGGTTACCAATTCGTAATGCCTTGAACGATGAATTCGATTATGCTTCTGTTCGAACGACGGATATTATGCTCCGTAAGTTTTACGGGGAACATGTGACCTTTGAAACATTAGAGGAACAGTTAAAGATCGTCGCTGCTAAACCACAAACGGCAGAAATGAACTGTCACCCGGGATATATCGATGAAGAGTTGCGATTACAGAGTTCATATGTCGAGAATAGGAACGTTGAATATACCCTGTTGACGTCGGAGCAGATAAAGAATTTTGCGAAAGAGCTGAATATCGAGTTTACCACATACGCTGCAATTTAAAATAGGAGGGCTTTTTTGTGGATCCAACATCATTAGAAGGAATTTCATTTCAGATTATTCTTCATGCAGGAAATGCAAGATCATCTTCAATGGAAGCAATCCAGCTGGCTAAAATCGGAAAGTTTGAGCAGGCTTTGGAAAAAATTGCGGAGGCTGATCAATCATTTTTAGAAGCCCATCATGCCCAAACTTCTCTTTTAGAAAAGGAAGCGAATGGTGAAAGCTCAAGCCTTTCAATTTTACTCGTTCATGCACAAGACCATCTCATGACAGCTATGACGGTAAAAGAAATGGCACAGGAATTTATCGATTTATATAGAAAGTTAGGACAATAGGTAAAATAATGAACAGGGGGTGCTTTCCGTGAAAATCATTCTAGTCTGTTCGGCTGGTATGTCAACGAGTATGCTAGTCCAGCGAATGAGAAAAGCTGCTGATGAAAAAGGGGTATCTGCCACTATTCAAGCGACCTCAGAAGCCGATCTAGCTAATCATTTAGATCAAACGGATGTGATTTTGGTTGGTCCGCAAGTTAGATATCTGGCACCAAAAATAAAAGAAAAGGCTGCACCACATGGTATTCAGGTTGAAGTGATTGATTCATTGGCCTATGGAATGATGGACGGCGGGAAAGTTTTCGAACAAGCACAAGGATTAGTGAAAAGTAAATAGAAGAATAAAGAGACAAGTAACTAGTTTGGTTACTTGTCTCTTTATGTGTCTGATTCAAGAAGGCTTATATTATATTTTTCAAACAGATGCATTTACGTGATTCTTTTTATTACGTCTCTTATTTTCAAAATAGAAAACCACCAATAGAAATGAGATCCCACCTAATAGCCGGAATACGGATGAAATCGACATTGCTTTAACCATGCCAAGATAATCTAGTAATAGGACTCCGAGCTGAGGAGCAATGCATCCAATAAAAGCAATCATAAGATTATAGTTTGCTAGAAAAGAGGTCCGGAGTTGATTAGGCGAAACCCGGAGAACCTGGTTAAAGAGCAGCAGCACGGTTCCGGAAACGAATAAACCTGTCCATAGATTCGATAAAGCCAAGAAATAAAGATTCTTTGTTAGGATGGTCAGTATAGGGGCGGTTGTCATTCCAATCGCACAGACGAATAGCATGGTTGAATTACCCCATTTATCCGCCATTTTGCCCCACCAATTGTAACTCACAATTTGAGCAATTTGATTTATAACGGTAAAAATACTAATCCATAAAGCTGTCGCATGCGCATAATTGATTTGATAAATGGTAAAAAGCGGCCATGCCATCTGCCAGCCAAAATTAAACATACAAGCACATACGAGAAAATAGAAATACGGTTTATGCTTAAATGTTTTGATTATGGTTTTGAACATGCTTTCCTGATCTTTTTCAGGTTTTGCCCCATATTCGATATGCTTTATCAAGAAGTAAATCTCAGCCAACCCAAAAACGAAACCAATTATAAAAAGGACCTGAAATGGATACGGATCGCTGCTATCAAACTGATTAATGATCAATCCAGACGCAAATGTCGTGAACATCCCAACTATCGTTAATATCCGACCGCGCTTGCTAAAAAATTGACCTCTTCTTTCATCAGGAATGAGATCCCCAATCAGTGATTGCCAGGATAGGGTTGAAACGGCGATCGGAAAGTTCATCACAGCAATCATCACGACAAGCACCCAAGCTTGGTTTGCCATTGGAATAATCGGAACAAACAGGAGCAGCAAGAATAAAAATCGGGCTGCAAAAATATTGATGGCTGTAAATTTCTTTTTGGATTCAAACCGATCCATCCAAATGGCAGCGGGAATCATAGAGAGAATAATCATGATTGATGGCAAAGAACTGATTAATCCGACTTGAGTATTCGATGCATCCAGAACCTCAATCGCAAATAAAGGGATAAAGTTACCTATAAAACTTACTATTATAATCTGGAAAGCCCCGTTATAAATACTCAGCCTTTCATTCTTGCAGATTTCCTGTGGTGTATAGTCCATTGGGATGTCCTCATCTTTCCCCCTAATATTTAGAGAACCGAAATGTTTTCCAGATGATTTTACTCCTCACCATGGGGTCTGGCAAGAAGAATTTTGCGGTTTTTACATTTTTTATTTATTCAACGTTTGTAGTCTGAATTTGGCAAGAATGACCCACAGGCTCATCCGATTTGTTGAGCGATTTCTTTGAGGACATACGATCCTTTATTTTCACAAAAATGCTCATTTTTATAAATTTTAGGACATACGATCCGTTATTTAACGTGAATCTTTCAAAAATCGCGCTTTTTTACCTGAATAAAGGATTCTATGTCTGATAATTCTGAAAATCGGTGATTTTACCTCGGATAGCGGAACCTATGTCCTTTAGCAATCCGCCTTGTTTAGTAAGACCTGATTTTAATCTGCGAGCCTTGGGAAGAGGGGATTTTACACATTAAAGGGAATGTAAGTTAGAGGTATTTAAGAGGAAGGGTAAAGATGTTTATTTCAGTTTAAGTAAATGTAAAAATATCCGAGTTACAACAGCATAAATTCCAAGAACCACCAACAAAGTAAAAAGTCTTTCACCAGCTGTCCCATCTGCCAATAACACAGGTCCTAATCCAAAAAAGGTAATAAGCAAATAAACAGGAACAAACAGTGCCCACAACACCCATCTTTTCATCTCGATTTCTCCTTTAGTTTTTTACTGTAATGTATGTCCTTATTACTTATAGTATACGGAAAATCGATGGAGGTTCGTTAATAGAAAAAGGCCAGTAACCAACAGTTGTTGGTCTGGCCAATACGTTTATCACTGATCCTGAAAATACACTGTTTCAGGTGAACCGGTGGAAGTATGTTCATTTACCCATTCCTGCGCGACTTGAGAAAAATGGGACCAGTCAGAGATTAGCTCCTTATTCTGACTAAGCCAGCTAAAACAATATTGCGGATCTAATCCTTGTTCTTCACATTGAGCTAAAAAAGAGAGAACATTGGATTGATTACAATTCTGCCAAGATCCGCATGTTTCTTTAAAAATACGATTTACTTGATCCTGAATTTGATCAGGAGTTGTCATCATTTTTCCCTCCATCCAATTTAAAATTGCCAAAATTAGTATGTCCAATATGGGAGGGATTCATTGATAAAAAAAGAGGGGAAATAAAGAGAAGGGGGCTGATCACAAATGATAATTTGACAAAAAAACACATAAATAGACAGAATTCTTCAAAAAAGAGTATACTGGTTTTGTACACATATTTAATACTACAAAGAAGGATCTGAAAAAATGATTGGGTTAGTGATAATTTTATTGCTTGTCTTATTTTTACCATTCCTTGTTAAAAAAGTGGAACACAATTTGGAGATTTTTCTTTTTATTATGGGGGTTGCCGCAGCTGCGATTAGCGGCATAATGGATTGGCACTTAATCGAAAAGGCGTTTGTCGATCCAATTACGATTACCATCGCCGTTTTAGTTGCAGGCTTATTGACTAAGTGGCTGCAAGTGCCTCTTGAGAAGTCAATATTGTCAGTCAGCAAGGCATTATCACCACGTGTGTTTGCTGCTCTAATTGTAGTTATTTTGGGACTGCTGTCTAGTATTATTACAGCTATTATTGCTGCGATTGTACTAGTGATCATTATCAATATGCTTCGGCTTGACCGGCAATCGGAAATCCGGTTAACGATTTTAGCCTGCTTTTCGATTGGCTTAGGTGCAGCTTTAACCCCAATTGGCGAACCTCTTTCCACCATCACCGTAAGTAAGCTAAATGAAGATTTCTTTTACCTATTAGAGTTGATCGGACCAGAAGTGATCCCTGCAGTCGTGATCTTTGGTCTCTTAGCTTGGATCTTTGTTAAGCCTGGTGATAGTACTGATAGTTTAGAAGGAGACCGAAAAGCTGAAAGCTATAAAGAAATCTTGATTCGCTCAGCTAAAATCTACTTGTTCGTGATGGGTCTCACTTTCCTTGGCCATGGCTTTGAACCGTTAATTAATGAATACGTTCTTGGCTTGCATCCGATGCTGTTATATTGGATTAATATGATATCTGCAGTACTAGACAATGCAACGCTGGCTGCTGCTGAAATTAGTCCGGCGATGGATCCTGATACGATTCGTGCTATATTACTGGGTCTTTTGATTAGCGGCGGCATGCTGATTCCAGGTAATATTCCAAACATTATCGCAGCGGGAAAACTCAATATTACAAGTAAGGAATGGGCGCGATTCGGTGTTCCAGTTGGGCTTATTACGATGGCCGTGTACTTTGTCGTTCTGTACCTTGTGTACTAAAGATTGAAGGAATCTAGTTATTCAATATTTTCCAAAAAAAATTCTTATCTTGTCCAAACAAATTGTTTTTTCTTGAATAAGGTATAGCAGACCCCGCTATCTGGGGCATGGAGGAACTAAAAAACGGGATGTATGCAAGGATGGCAATGATATGTAGATGTTTTTGAAAGATAACATCTGCTCTATTTATAGGGTGTATACTGAAAAATATTACTTCGCCACTACGAGACCGTTGCTCCTCCATTTATCAGGCCATTCTTTGCAAATAAGGTCAGCACATTAGATGCTGACCTTTTTTTTGCATTTTAGTACGTTTCATCTATGAAGAAATGTGAAAAAGCGTATGAATTCTCATACGCTTTTTCTAGGGGGTGAACATGGTAACGCTGGATGGGAACTATGGTGAGAGATTTACATCTCTTACTATATAGTATGGAATAATAAGAATAAGTCTTGGACAAGTGTAGAGAGGAGAGCGGATTTTTAAAAAGTTAGACATCTATAGGACATACAATGGCAGCTGAAAATCTTCAATAACAGGGATAAAAAAATTATGGATGATACTGGTCACTAAACAATCCTTTTATGATTTAAGCACTGGTTTAAGCTTCAAATTTTTAAGTAAACAAAAAGGAAGCGTTAGTTACGCTTCCCAGGGGACTGTTAACTATGTGGTAAAGCTTAGATTAAAAGCCAATGAAAGCTGTACCTACAATAACTAACAGAATAAATAGAACAACTAATAAAGCGAATCCCATTCCGCCATCACGATCTCGATCTCTGCGATCTGCCATTTAATTTCACCCCCTAGCTCGATTACTACACACTATGTAAAAGTTGTCTAAAAGGATTAGGACAAACGGTTAGAAAAACTAAAAAATGAGTAAAAGGCACAGAAATAATGTTATTTTTCGGGACAAGTGCTGATGATAGGATTCCAATTGTTAGACTCTTTCAATAAAAAATAGGATATTTGACCATCCTGCGGAGAACTCGCAGTATTTTTTTAAAAAAATTTGTGTTGAATGCCTATTCATTAGTAGGTGAGTTATTTATTTCCATAAACTCTTTCTTATGACAAAAGCACATTTTTATTTTTTATAGGTAGTAGTCTAGTTGTTTCCATACATGACACATATACTGCAAGTACATTCGCCATAAAAAATTGAAAGGAGATTTCAAATGGAGCAAACACATTTATTAAACCAATTGGTTGGCCGATATATCAACATTAATAACAAAGGTCCAGAATCCATGTCTGGCATGGTATTGGGGGTAAATTCCGACTTTATAGCTCTTCAAAATGATGAAGGATCCGTAAAATATGTAAGATTGTACCATGTCAAATCGTTTACTGAGAATGTTAAAACGGCAAAGAAAATGCAAAATGCACAAGCTGAATATGTTGAAGCCAAAAGTTTTTCTGACCTTTTAAGTCAGTACAGATACAAGTGGGTAAATGTTCACTCTGGGGGACCAGACAAGTTTGAAGGAATTTTAGAAAACGTAAGTGATGACAGTTTGTATGTCGTAACCAAGGAAAACTACATCCAAATTCCGCTTCATCATGTTCGCAGTATTGATTTCGAAATTGAGTCTGAAGATAACAATTCAAAGGAAAATAGTAAATAGGCGAATTGTATTAAAAATAAAAGAGCAGGAGGATTTAAATTGAAAAATAAAAAAGTCAATTCAAAAAGACAGCAAATGGCACAAAAAACGAAAAATCCGCAAAACAGACAAAACCAACAAATTCAACAAAACGAGCCAAAACTAGAAGAGCAAACAGTGAATGCAAATTTTTTAGCATCATTAGTCAATGAGGGTATCAATGTAAACTCTAGTGGCCCAGACGGCTTTGAAGGTACGCTATTAGGGGCAGGCAAGGAGCACATGGCTGTACAAAATAGCGATGGAAATATTACCTACTATAATTTACGCCATATAAAAAGTGTTGTAAAGCAAAAAGCTAAAAATAACAATAACAATAACAGTTTAGAAGATTTCGAAGTCGTACAAGTTGATAGTTTTGCAGACGTTTTGAAAGCTCATAAACACAAATGGATTCAGGTTAACTCATCTAAGAAAGATAGTCTCCAAGGGTTTCTTAGTGAAGTCAATGATGATCACATTGTCCTAATCAATGATGGCGAAGTTTCTTATATTTCCATTTACCACATTAAAAACCTCAATGAAATGATCGAAACTGAGGAGGAACAACAAGAAGAAAATCAAACACAAGAGAATAATCAAAATAATAATCAAAATAATAATCAACAAAACCAAGAAACAGAAGAAAGGGACACTGGCAGAAGAATCGATTTCGTCTTCGATAATCGAAACCTCTTTAGAATTTAATATGAACCAAGAAACTATAAATATTTGAACGCCTTTAGCAGCTGGGATAAAACATTATAAAGGAGGCGGGAACATGTTAGGAACGACTATTATAGTTTTTACCGGTTTATTACTCTACAACTTTATCAAACCTCCGGTACCTTCTACCAGCCAGACTAAAAAACCGACATTAAATAAGTTATACAGTCTAACAGAAGGCAGCGTCAATACTGCTGAGGCGAAAATAAATGGATAATGTGTCAATTTCAATTACGCTCTTTGTGTTTTTGGCAACTGTATTGTTAATTACTTGGAAACCGCGTGGCCTAAATGAAACGATTCCATCATCCATCTCAGCCTTCATACTTGTTTTGTTTGGAATCGTTTCATTAGGCGATATACTGGCAATTTTTAACATCGTTAGTGGAGCGTCAATCACTATATTATCTACAATCGTGATGACCATTGTGTTAGAAAGCATCGGATTTTTCAGGTGGGTTGCCGTAAATTTAATCAATAAAGCCAAAGGTTCTGGAAAGCGACTCTATCTTTATGTTGTAGTTTTGTGTTTTTTAATGACTGTGTTCTTTAATAATGATGGCAGCATATTGATTACAACCCCAATTATTATCCAAATCGTAAAGATCCTAAATCTTAAAAGACATCAGCAGATTCCTTATTTAATTTCCGGGGCATTGGTTGCAACAGCTGCAAGTGCCCCGATTGCCATTAGTAATATTGCCAATTTAATAGCATTGAAGATTGTTGGCTTGACGCTAAACAGTTATGTAGCGATGATGTTTGTGCCATCAATGATCGGGATCATTACCATAACCATTTTGCTTTATTTGTATTTTAAGAAGGACATCCCCGTTACATTACCTCTAATTGAAGCCAACTTGAGCGGAATCAAGAAAGACCGATTGGTTCCCAGGCATCCTTTTGACACCCGTCCTTCTCACGAGAATGTGGATTGGTGGATGTTCCGGATGTGTATTTTGGTAGTCGTTGGGGTACGCGCATCATTCTTCCTGCTGACAAGCTTTGGCGTTCCGATGGAATGGATCGCGATTGTCGGGGCTATTATTATCGTGACGATCCGATGGATTCGAAACAAAACCGGTATCACAGATGTCATCAAAAAAACCCCGTGGCATATTTTAATCTTTGCCCTAAGCATGTACATTCTTGTGTACGGATTAGGAAATGTAGGAATTACATCCATTTTCGTAGAGTGGCTAAAACCACTGGTAACTAATGATTTATTTGGGGCTATTTTTTCAATGGGGATCTTCCTGTCTGTTCTGTCCAACTTAGTCAATAATCTCCCGGCTGTAATGATTGGCACGATTACGCTGACAGAGATGAATGTAGATTTAAGACTAGAACAAGTCATGTACCTTGCAAATATTATCGGAAGCGATATCGGAGCACTTCTTACCCCAGTAGGTACCCTTGCTACGCTAATCTGGATGTTTATTCTGAAAAAGAATCATATCCACTACTCTTGGAGTGAGTATTTCCGGGTGACCATTATCATTATACCAATTGGTTTAGTAGTCAGCCTATTTAGTCTGTATTTGTGGATAAGCTGGTTATTTATTTAAGAAAGGAGGATTTAGGTGAACGATTTTAGTCAATTTATTGGGGAGAACATGTATTTTAAAATGAACGGTGAAAATAGATTTGTCGGTCGACTGATTGATGCAGGCAATGATGTATTGGTCATATATAACGGAGTAGATTTTGTTTATATTTCCCTCTATCACATTCAATATTATAGACTTTTAGAAGAAGATGAGGAGTCGGATATTAAAAAGCCAGAAGTCGAACCTAGTATACAGGATGACTTATCCTCTATTTCCCTTAGAAAAATATTAACTGCTGCTAAAGGAATATTTACAGAAATATACGTAACAGGTAAGCATCCCGTTCATGGATTCGTTACAAATGTAATGACAGATTACTTCGTATTCTATAGTCCGCTCTACAAAACAATTTATGTTTCATTAAAACATTTAAAATGGATTATACCATACAATCCAACTGAATCTCCTTATGGCTTGAGCAGACAGGAGTTTCCGGTATCTGAAATTAATCAGACATTAGCAAGAACGCTCGAAGAACAATTAAAAAAATCGGCAGGAAAAATGGTGATATTTAACTTTGGAGACCAGGGGGATCGAGTCGGAAAGTTAATGAAGATTGACAACAGCCAGATCGAAATCAAAAAAGCGAGAAGGGGTAATGCTTATCTAAATATGAATCATGTGCAAACGATTCATTTTCCATAAATTTTTATGCTGGGACGAGCTAACAAGACGGCTGATTCCTTAAGTAAACATATCCCTTTTCAGTTTGAAATAAAAGCTGATCCCTCCTAACCCTAGGGAAATGAAACTATGATATAAAAAAATTAGGTCTAGGAGGGAATTTTATAACTAGTGTGACTAATACATGATTTTCAGTTCTCTTAAATAATGATTATGCAATTCTAAAGAATCTTTTGAATTGATAAACGCATTTTTTTGCATGGATACTAATTTATCTGGAAGTTTAAATAAATAGGATGTATCATCCTTTAAGGCACGATGCGGAACAGATATGTTAAATTTTATAGATCTAAGATCCAGACGGGATGCTAAATGAAACCCCCATAATCCGAAGGAAGGAACAACACTGACATATCCGCGAGTAAACAAACCAGCACTCTCCAATGTTTTTGCAATACTCCAATAAACAGTTGGCGTATCTTCGGGTGAACCGGATTGACATACGAGTACACCGTCCTGTTCTAATAAATTCGTAATCTGTTTGAAAACCTCTTTTGTATATAGTGAACTAATAATAGGATCAGCAGGATCAGGAAAATCAATAAAAATCACATCATACGGTTCTTGTTTGCGGTCAATAAACTTTTTGGCGTCTTCTGTATGAACCGACACTCGCTCATCGTGAAAGGAACCCATATTTAAGACTAATAATTTTGGGTTTGTTTTGGCTAGCTCAATTATTTTCCGGTCAATATCCACAAGGTCTACATGCAATACATCTGGGTACTTCAAAACTTCCCGTAAAGCAAGTCCATCTCCACCGCCTAATATCAGAACCCGTTCATGTTTTTTCGCATTCTCCATAACCGGATAAACTAATGCTTCATGATAATGTCTTTCATCCAAAGAGGAGAATTGTAATTCTTGATTTAAATATAAACGAAGATCGTTTACTTCTAAAAGAAGAATATCTTGAAAAGGAGTTGATTCGCTATGATAGATCTGATGCTTGTCCTCTAGGATTTCTTTTAATTGTAATTTATCCCAATCATTTCCTTGTTTCTCCTTTATTTCAATGACTTTCTTTTTTATATCATCTTGAGTGGAATTTGCTGTTAATGAAATTTCTTTCCAGGCAGGACTAGAAATGTGTTCATTTCCCCGTGATATTTCATAAACATGCGCTTTCTCTGCTTTTAATGTTAAAAGCAGCTCATTTAAAACGGGCCAATTAGGATTCCCGCATGTATACAAGTCAATAGAAGCATACCTGTGTTCTGGCCAGGTATGAATGGAAATATGTGAAGTTGAAAGAACGATGACCCCTGTGACTCCTTGAGGCGAAAAAGTATGAAAGCGGGATGATAACATAACCATGCCTAAATCTGAAACTGCCTTTTTTAAAATATTTTCTAAAAGGTTAGCATCATTCAAAATTTGATCATCACATGAAAAAGCATCAATAATAAAATGTACTCCATTTGTGTCCACCATATTCACTTCCTTTTGTTTTTAACTTTTCTAAAAAATCATGAAACTATAGGCTTATAATTTTTTATATACTTGTGTTATTATTTTATGAAATGCCTGTTAAACGGTTTGTGCTTGTACACAGCTTGAGCTTTTAAATCAAGGCTCTTAGTAAAATTCAGCATATATCTACATAGTAAGTCAGCCAAACAAGGCTGACTTTTTTCATTTCACCCTGTCCTTTTTCTCCCTTGAAGTCTATTTAATAGGTGAAAGGGGGTGAGACATATGGCAGTCGCAAATCTATCAGAATCCCGTATCCGTCTTTTCTATGACCATGGATTGGATCAGGATGGGAAGCAGGTATTAAAGTCAAAATCGTACAATGCAGTGAAAGAGTCCGCTACGGCTGATCAAATTTTAGCCACTGCACAGGCAATTGCCAGTTTAAGTTCTGTTCCATTATTTTCTGTTGAAAGAAATGACACCACTGACATTACCGCCTAATGAATCACGATTTTTTAATAGAAAGGAGGGAATAATAGATGGCTAAAACACTAGAGTTAGAGTTTGGCACACAAATGGGGAAAGTCAGCCGAATTTCGATTAATGACCCAATTGAACCAGTTGACCCGGTTGCAGTTGAACAAACGATGAACACGATTTTGACGCAAAATATCTTCCAGGCAAATAGTGGAGATTTCGTGTCCATTATAGGTGCAAGGCTTGTTGAACGTAATGTGACCGACTATGAATTTGGAGCATAACGCACGAGGGGCTGTATACAAGCAGCCCCTTTAATTTTGAAATTGAGAGAATGGAGGTGACACCTATATGGATCAGTGGATCTCTCTTGTAGGTGAGGTGGGGTTTCCGGTTGTCGTGACTTTATTCTTGCTCTATCGAATTGAAAGTAAGCTCGATACCCTGATACAATCCATTCAAAGCCTTCCGGAAAAGCTCCACCCGTAATGATGAATGGGAATCCTCTCTTAGCTGGGAGGATTTCACTTTTTGTTAGCCATTTTTAGGGTGTTATAATAGAAAGGATTGTAAAAAAAGAAGGATATCAGGATTCAAGTGTCCAATATATAGAGTGAAAGGAACGAATGTTCGGGAGGGGACGTAATGAAATTTATTCACACGGCCGATTGGCATTTAGGAAAGCTAGTTCATGGTTTATACATGACTGAAGATCAGGCTTATATGCTCGAGCAATTTATTGAATTAGTCAAAGCAGAGCAGCCTGATGCGATTGTAATAGCTGGGGATCTATATGACCGCTCGGTACCGCCTACTGACGCTGTTAATCTATTAAATGATGTACTTTTTCGATTAAACGTAGAATTAAAGGTCCCTGTTGTCGCGATCGCTGGCAATCATGACAGTGCGGAACGGCTATCCTTTGGTTCTTCTTGGTATAGGCATACTCACTTTTATTTAGAAGGGAAGCTGCCACATTTATTCCAGCCAGTCCATATTGAGGGGGTAAACTTTTTCCTTGTGCCTTATGCTGAGCCAGCTGCGGTTAGAGAAGTGCTTGGGAATCCATCTATTACGACACACGATGAAGCCATGAAGGCGATTATTCAGCACATGGAACCATACATATCATCAGATGACCCTAATGTTTTAGTAGGACATGCTTTTGTCACAGGCGGACAGACGAGTGACTCGGAACGGACCCTCTCTGTTGGGGGTGCTGACCATGTTTCAGCCGAAAATTTTGCACCTTTTTCCTACACAGCTTTAGGACATTTGCATCATCCGCATGCCATCTCTCATCCCACTGTTCACTATGCGGGGTCTCTATTAAAATATTCATTCTCTGAGGCGAGTCACAAGAAATCGATTTCGATTGTTGAGATTAATGAAAAGGGAATCGCCCACAGAACGGAACGGGTTTTAAAACCAAAAAGAGATATGAGGGAAATCGAAGGTTATTTAGATGAACTGTTAGACCCGCAATATTATAAAAATCAGGAGACAGAAGACTATCTGAAAGTAAGTCTCCTTGATGAAGGAACACTTCATGATCCGATACAAAAATTAAGACATGTGTACCCAAATGTGCTTCATTTAGAAAGAAAAGTAGACTGGATGGATTCAAAACAGAAACAAATTTATCAAACCGTTCAGCAAAATAAAATGTCAGAGGTCGAACTGTTTGAGATTTTTTACCAGGAAATGACTACGGCAACCTTCAGTCCTGAAAAAAAGAAATGGCTCGAGCTAGTGATAGATGAAGTGAAGAAAAAGGAGAGTGTAACGTTATGAGACCTCTTCAGTTATCCATGCAGGCATTTGGACCTTATGCGGGCATGGAAACAATTGATTTTACGGTTTTACAAAATAAGCGCATGTTTTTGATATCAGGGAAAACCGGTTCCGGAAAGACAACAATATTTGATGGGATTAGCTTTGCATTATACGGAAAAGCGAGTGGAGAAGACAGGGTGGGACCCGAATTGCGCAGTCATTTTGCAGCAGATGACTGTCCGACTGAGGTGTCTTTATCCTTTTCTCTTCGGCAAAAAAACTACTATATTTGGAGGGCGCCGCAACAAGAAAAAAAGAAAGCGAGAGGCGATGGTTTTACAACAATCGGGGCCAAAGCTGAGCTTTATGAAATGAAGTCCGACGGCAGCCGTGTCCTGTTAGGCTCCAATGTACGGGAAGTGGATGAGCAAATAAAAGATTTGATGCAAATGGATTTTCATCAGTTCCGGCAAATCTTAATGATTCCTCAAGGCGAGTTTAGAAAATTATTAACCTCTGACAGTAAGGACAAAGAGGTCATTATGCAGAGGCTTTTCCACACCGAAACGTATAAAAGAATCGAAGAAAAGCTAAAAGAAAAGGCGCAGGAATCGAAGCTGAAAATTGAAGGCACCTTGTCTGAAAGGGAGCAATGGCTTCGCGATATTAATGTTGTAATGAACGAAGAATTACAAATTGAAATTGCAGCGGAATCGATTCATTATGATAAGGTTCATGAATTACTTTTGGCTGAAATAGAGGCGATGACGGACAAGCTTCAAAAAGAGAAGGAAGAAGTGGAAAAGAAACAAATCGAGCGGGATCAGCTTCAGGCAGCACTTTTAAGAGGCGAGCAAATCGTGCAGCAGTTTGAACTTAAAGCTCAGTTAGAAAAACAAAAACAGGAACTGACTGCCAAACTGGAATGGGTCAAAACACTGGAAAGTTCGATCGAAAATGCAAGAAAAGCCGAGCGTTTGTTGCAGCAAGAAGAGGTTTGTGTCCGCCTCAAAAAAGATGAGACGCAGATTGAATCCTTGAAAAAGGAGGAAACGCAAAAAAGAGAATCGTCTCAACAAATGATGCAGGTGCTTGAAGCAAAAATCGAAAAATTAAAGGAAAACGAACCTCATAAAAAAAAGATAGCCAATGAACTTATGCAACTTGAGGGCCTCCGGAAAGAGATGGAATCCCTGCAAAAAGTTCAAGAGCGATTTACTGAACTGGAGTCTAAACAGCAATTAGCAAAGCAAGAAAAAATAGAGAGCGAAAAACAGCTGATCACAGAAAAAGAAAAAGTTAGCGCCGGTCAGAAAAAAGAAAAAGAGCTTCATCAGAAACAATTGGCGGTCTATGAAATAAAAGCGCAAGGCAAAGCTCTTGTCGATGCTTTGAAAAAGATGGAACACACGCAAATACTAATTGAATCGATTGGGAAATTAGACATCTCGATTGTGGCCAAATCTGCGGAATTGGATAAACTAGAAGCCAAATATAATGAAGAAACTGCCCAAGTGGAAGAGCTTGAACAGAAATGGAATGATCAGCAGGCCAAAATTTTAGCTCATTCTTTAACAGATGGGGCTCCGTGTCCTGTTTGCGGGTCAACCGAGCATCCAAAAAGGGCTGAATTCACTGAAGAAGCTACATTTGATCCTAATCTTCTAAAGATGTATAAAGAAAATAAAAAGAAATCGGAGATTAAGCTTTTCGAGGTAAAGAATGAGTATGCTACTTTAGTCAACAAACGGGACTATGAGCAAAGTGTAGCAGAAGAGCAGCTGAAAGAATTACAGGAATTTAATGCAGATATCACTAGGGAATTACTTAAAAATTATATGGAAGACACCCGGAGCCAAATCCTAACACTCAAACAACAGCTCGCAGACAATGAAACGGTTCAAAAGGAACTGGAGACTTTACAAAGCACGATGGAAACAGCACAAGCGCTCGTTATTCAGTTAGAAGAAAGAAATCGAAAGGCAGTTGAGAACGAACATCAAATTTCCCAAGAGCTGCTTGAAATTAAATCTCAGCTGATCTTTATCCAAAAATCATTGCCGGAAGACATTCGGTCATTCGAACAATATGAAAAAAAATCGTCTTCTTTAAAAGCCGAACTTCAGCATTTTGAACAAGCATGGGAAAAGACTCAAAAAGATTATCAGGATATTAAAGTAGTTTATAATACTACCCTCGGAAAACTGGAAAGTCTTGACCAGCAATTAGCTGAGATTCAAAAAAGCTTGAAACAGGAGAGAGAGCTATTTTTAGAACAATTAAAAACAGAAGGTTTTGACACGTACCAGTCATATGAGCAGGCAAAACTGAGTCACGATCAAATTAAAGATTTTGAACAAAAGGTCCGCTCCTACTTCGAGGAGGTCCGCTCTGTAACAGACCGAATCGAAGACCTCAATCAGATTCTGAAAGGTGTGGAAATGCCTGACTTAGAAGCATTGAAGGCAAAAGCGGAAGCACATGAGCTAATTCTTAAGCAGGTTCAAGAACAGGTTTCGACTCTATCCTACCAGCTGCAAAGAAATGAAACGATTTTAGAAAAAGTGACGAAATTAACGGAACAGATCCGGGATCATGAAAACCAATACAAAATCATCGGAGAATTAGCAGCCATTTCAAGAGGGCAAAATACATATCGTTTATCATTTGAACGATTTGTGTTAGCCGCATTTCTAGACGATATTTTAAAAGTAGCCAATGGCAGGCTGAAAAACATGACAAGCGGACGGTATATGTTAGTCCGTAAGTCGGACCGCTCTAAAGGGAACGTACAAAGCGGGCTTGAACTTCTGGTTTATGATCAGTACACCGGTCAGGAACGCCATGTTAAAACTTTATCAGGCGGGGAGAGCTTTAAGGCATCCTTGGCTTTAGCTTTAGGATTAGCCGATGTCGTTCAGCAGTATGCCGGGGGTGTTTCCCTTGAAACTTTATTCATTGATGAAGGGTTCGGTACATTAGATCCGGAATCATTAGATCAAGCAATCGAAACTCTCTTTGAACTTCAAGACAACGGCAGACTTGTAGGCATCATCTCTCACGTACCAGAACTGAAGGAAAGAATCGATGCCAGACTCGATATTATTGCGACTCAAACGGGAAGTACAACTAGATTTAACATTGAATCATCAGTTGTATAGAAGTTGAATCCACTATTAAAGAAGGAGTTTTCTTGATGAAAACAATTGGAATTGATGCTGGGGGAAGCTTGTTAAAAGTCGTCTATGAAGAACAAGGGAGTTATCATTATAAATGGTTTCCAATCGCCGAAATGGATCAGGCGGTTGCTTGGCTTCAATTATTGGGGCCGCTTTCTGCGTATAAAGTAACTGGAGGAAAAGCCCATAAAGTTCAGGAAAAGCTGGCTGGTGCTACGGTTACCCTTGTCCCTGAATTTGACTCTGTCTGTATTGGAACACGTGAGTTGCTGATAAAGGAAAAGATTGAAGTGCCTGAAAAGTATTTAATTATCAGTATTGGAACGGGTACCTCCTTTTATATAGTAGAAGGTGACAAATATCAGCGATTGTTTGGCTCTGGTATTGGCGGGGGAACAATCAATGGTTTAAGTCAGCTATTGCTTAAGGAACATGATTTTACTAAAGTGGTGGAGCTTGCACAAAGAGGAAAGCGCGGTACGGTCGATCTTTTAGTAAAAGACTTATATGAGGATGAAGAACCGCCGCTTCCAGGAGACTTAACGGCTGCAAATTTCGGGAAACCTGAACTTTCAAACAGTAAAAAAGAGGATGTCGCTGCCGCATTGTTTCAAATGATTGGGGAAACGCTGCTCCTTTTGGCCAAACAATTTGCATCACCTTTCCAGGTGCAAAAGTTTGTCTACGTAGGAAGTGCTGTTGCGAATAATCCTGCTCTGCAGCAAATTATCAGCAGCTTTGACGGCAGCTTTGAGCAAGAAAGTATCTTTATCGATTATGGTTCATACGCAGGGGCTATAGGAGCGATCACTTATCAGTCATGACTAAGCATACATTTTGTAAAGGTGCAATCAACCAAATTAGAGTAGCCGTTTTTTCGATAGTTGCTATCATGGACACACTAGAAGAAGAGGATTTATCTTTAAGGCCGTCTGAAGATAAAAGATCACTTGGGGAATTGTTAGAGCATATCGCTTTAATCTGTAAAGCGGACTATCTGATTGCGAATGGCTCCACACAGGAAGAAATGAATCAATACTACCATTCTCAGGTCTTTCAGGGGCTAGAAAGTATAAAAGAGGCATTGCTCAATAACTTTAAGTATCTTGCGGATCAGTATGAACAATTGACGGAGAGTGAACTTCTCCAAGAAGGGACCTCTTATTGGGGAGTTACCTACACCAAGTTCGAATGGCTCATCGAAATGGCGGCTCATCTTTATCACCATCGCGGACAGCTCCATGCCATGCTTGTTCATTGTTTTGACAACGACCCGCAAGTGTCCTTATTTGAATAAATGGATAAATACTCCTTTCAGTGGGAAAAGTACAGGTGAAGGGAGTGTTTATCAATGAAAAAGCGGGACCGCGCAAAGGATGAACCAACGATTGCCGAAGGAATGAACACAGAAGATCAATTGCAAAAGGATGCAACTCCTGAAGAAATAAAAGAGGGAGACTATACGAGCGTTATCACTCTATCCCTAGATGAAAATGACCCAAGTTAACATGAGAAAATGGCAGCATTCATTTTAATTTTAATGAATGGCTGCTATTTTTTGTTTATGAAATTATAAAAAATCTCGGTAGATTAGGTTTCTCAAGGACATAGGGAGATGGAAAAGGTGAAGGAGGGTCCTTGAGAGAGGTTCTAAAGGACTTATATGAATGGAAATGGGAAAGAAAAGTCCTTGAGAGAGGTTCTAAAGGACGTAATTAGATGGATAAGAGTAAGGAAAGTCCTTGAGAGAGGTTCTAAAGGACGTAAATAGATGGAAAAGAGAAAGAAAAGTCCTTGAGAGAGGTTCTAAAGGACGTAATTAGATGGATAAGAGTAAGGAAAGTCCTTGAGAGAGGTTCTAAAGGACGCAAATGGATGGAAAATAGGAAGAAGTGTCCTTAATAGAGCTTCTTAAGGACAAAACTTAATGGAAAAGAGGAAGAAATGTCCTTTATACACTCCAGAATGATACCCCCGGCTAAATCCACCAATATCGACTTGCTTACAATTTGTTCTTCCAAGCCGCCAACCACTTGTAATAATGTTAAAATAGGAAAGAGGTGGTACGATGAAAATTCAAGCAATCAATCATTTATTGTTTTCCGTTTCAAATTTAGAAGCATCAATTCGGTTTTATCAGCAAGTCTTTAGTGCCAAATTGTTAGTCAAAGGAAGAACAACAGCCTACTTTGACCTTAACGGACTCTGGCTTGCCCTCAATGAAGAAAAAGACATTCCACGCAATGAAATACATCAGTCCTATACTCATATCGCTTTCTCGATTGAAGAAAAAGACTTTGATGAAGTCTATCAAAAACTGCTTGCTCTTCATGTACATATTCTGCCTGGCAGGATCCGAGATGATAGAGATCAGAAATCCATCTATTTTACCGATCCCGATGGCCATAAATTCGAATTCCATACCGGAACTCTTCAAGACCGGCTCGACTATTACCGGCAAGACAAGACACATATGACTTTTTATAACGAATAAATAGAGATTAAGCATAATCTAAGGAGGATACTTGGTATGCACTACGATGTGATTGTAGTCGGAGCTGGGTCCATGGGGATGGCGGCAGGTTATTTTTTAGCAAAAAGCGGAAAAAGAACTCTATTAATAGATTCCTTTAATCCGCCTCATAATAGAGGAAGTCATCACGGTGAGACAAGAATAATCAGATATGCCTATGCGGAAGGGGAAGAGTATGTTCCATTAGTTCTTAGAGCACAAGAATTATGGCATGACTTAGAAAAAGCAACGGGAAGACAATTATTTCTGCAAACAGGGGTTCTCAGTGTAGGTGAGGAAAAAACAGATTTTATCCAAAACATAATTTCCAGTTCAAAAACCTATTCGTTACCGCTTGATGTAATTGATGCTAATGAAGTCAATAAACGCTGGGCTGGCATCTCTTTACCTGAAGACTATATTGGCTGCTTTGAACCGACCTCTGGCGTACTAAAATCGGAGGAATGTATTGAAGCCTACCGGGAGTTGGCAGTGCAGCAAGGTGCAACAATTTTAACCAACAGTCGAGTAAAAGAAATTTCTGTTCATGGCAACAGTGTTACAGTTAGGACCGATAACCAGACATTTACCTCGAATTCATTAGTTGTTTCTGCAGGAGCCTGGGCGCGAAGTCTCCTATCCATGTTAGGTTTAAAGCTTCCGTTATCCCCCGTAAGAAAAACATTTGCCTGGTTTGATGCTGAGGAAGATCTTTATCATCATGAAGATTTTCCTGCCTTTGTATTTGAGACAGCCCAAGGTCTTTATTATGGATTCCCAAGCATCGGTGGTTCAGGATTAAAAGTAGGCAGGCATGACGGAGGAAATCGCATCAATCCGGATGAATCCATCCCTGGTTTTGGAGAGTTAGAGGAAGATGCAGGAGATTTATCACAGTTTTTACAACACTTTATGCCTGGAAACAAACCATTAAAGTACGGTAAAACATGTATATATACATTGACACCTGATGAAAATTTTGTAATCGATTTACACCCAGAGTATTCGAATGTTGCGATAGCTGCCGGTTTTTCTGGTCACGGCTTTAAGTTCAGCAGTGCGGTCGGGCAGGCTTTGAGCCAATTAATTATTTCAGGGAAGTCAGAAATTGATCTTTCGCCGTTTTCTATTGGCCGGTTTTGAAACACAGACAAAAGTGATTTTATTAAATAAAGGCTGTTTTCGTATACTTTGTTGTTTTTTAATGAGGTAAACATGTCCGTTCCATTTCGCTCCAGACACAAGATTCCCCGGGGAGGAAGTCGAGCCTCCTCGCAACAATCTTTGCGAAAACAGCCCAGTAAAAAAGGGATTGCAGTGCCAATCCCTTTTTCCTCGAAAACTATCCTGTTAGGATATCTTCAGTCGGATAGCGAATTTTTTCAGCTTCCGGCTTTGCCAGTGAAAATGCAAAGGTCAGAGGACCTAATTTACCAAAGAACATGACAAGTACTATGATTAGCTTGCCTATAATGGATAGATCTGCAGTTAAACCCATAGACAGACCGACCGTACCAAAAGCAGAAATCACTTCAAATAAAATCAATAAAAAAGGATCTGGCTCCGTTATGTTTAACAGAAAGACTGCTAAAAAGATAAACAAGATACTTATCGTCAAAATCGCAAGAGAACGGAAAACTGCTTTATCCTTAATCGATCTTTTTCCAATGGTAATATTCCGTTTTTCTCTTAGAAATGTTATGACAGAAAAAACAATGACTAAAAACGTTGTTAGTTTAATTCCTCCTCCAGTTGAAGCACTGCCTGCACCTATAAACATTAATAGAAGCATAAGTGTGATGGTACCTTCATGTAGACTTGCAATATCAAGCGAGTTAAATCCAGCAGTACGCGGTGTAACTGCCTGGAAATAGGCTGCCCACATTTTATCTCCTAGCGATGCCAGTGTCCCAAATGTATTTGGGTTGTTGTATTCTAGAAAGAAAATAACCATCATCGCAAATAAATTGAGTACTATAGTACCCACAATCATTAACTTCGAATGAAGACTTAACCTTCTAAAATTCGGCTTGTGCCAAATATCGGATAAGACTGTAAATCCAATTCCTCCAATGATAAAAAGAATTGTTATGACCAGGTTTACGACTGGGTCGCCTACATACCTCATCAGGCTATCTGCCCAAATCGAAAATCCCGCATTATTAAAAGCTGAAATAGAGTGAAAAAAACTAACATACATTCCTCTTCCCCAGCCATATTCTGGGACCCATCTTATCGCAAGCAGGATCATTGCGATAATTTCAATAGTAAAAGAATAGATAAATAAGTTTTTTACTAAATTTATAACTCCGCCAATAGAGGTTTGATTGAGCGCTTGCTGCACGATGATTCTTTCTTTGAACCCGATTTTCTTCCCTAGCACAATAAAAATCAGAACAGCGAAAGACATAATGCCTAAGCCCCCGACCTGTATGAGCATCAGTATGACTAATTGTCCAAAAATAGTATAGGCAGTCCCTGTGTCGACTACCGCGAGACCAGTTACGGTCATAGCTGATGTTGCTGTAAAGAGAGCATCGACTAAACTTATAGAATCCACTGTTGCAAATGGCAGTTTAAGCAATAGTGTACCAAGAATAATAAAAAACACAAATACAAGTACAAGCAGCTGGGAGGGGTTCAGATTAACATATTTAAACCTCATTTTAGACACCTTTTTCTTCAAAACGAGCGATATCATTATTATGTCCTATGACAATTAAGACATCGTCTCTTTGAATCACTTCCTCAGCAGAAGGAGAGACAATAAATGAACCATCGCGCTGTATGCCCACAATCGTACAACCATAATTAGCACGTACATTAAGCTCTCCTAAGGTACGGCCCTCGATTTTATTTGTTGCAACAATCTCGACCATGCTGTGTTCTTTCGATAACTCGATAAAGTCGATCATTTTCTCAGAAACGATATGATGGCAAATTCTTCTGGCAACATCACGTTCTGGATGGATGACCCGGTCTACTCCGATTTTTTCAAGAACTTTTGAATGGTAATCGTTTTGAGCCTTTGCCCAAACTTGAGGGATACCAATTTCTTTCAATATCATGGAGGTCAAAATACTGGACTGCATATTATCTCCAAATGATACAAAGGCATGATCTACATTACGAATACCGAGCTCATTTATCGTTGTTTCATCAATGACCTCTACACAAACGGCATAGGTTGCATACTTAGAATATTCATTAACTTTTGTTTGATCTTTGTCTATCGCTATTACTTCAATCCCCATGTCATAAAATTCTCTAACAATAGTGCCTCCAAAACGTCCAAGACCGAAAACAGCAAATGATTTTTTTCTCATTTATTACTCTTCCTTATTGTTTTTTATTAGTATCTCAATCTAATCGAGCAAAATACTTATATAAACTCATAAAAAAAAACGGGGAATACCCCGTGAACGGCTTGTCAGATCCAATAGTTGAATGACTTACTTAAAATAGCTCCATGTAAAATCAATCGTTAACATCCCAACATGTTTTTTAGGATCATTTGTGTTCATGTTTTTAGTCGCTAATTCAGGTTTTCGAAAACAAACTAATTCTTTGTAATAGCCAAACATTCTACAGATTTCAGGTCTAACGGAATGTATTCCGCATCTATCATTATTTGTATCATAGAAAATGCAGGTCCCATAATATCTTTTTTGATTCTCAAGCTCTGAACGAATTTTTACTGGCATTGTTTTTATCTTCTTTTTTATTTTCTTTAGCTCGTTTTCAGTGACAGGAACTGGACCGCAGCACAAACCCTTACATCCTAAGCAAGGTAATGTATCCATATCATCAACTCCTAAAAATAATTATGCTCTATTTACTCAAACCCATTTTTTGAACGCAAAAAAACCGTTTAGTTCATTTACTAAACAGTTTTGTGGATCAAATCTAAATGGATTATCTTCTCAATCAAACCAATTATACCATAGTTATGGTATAAAATTCTATTTAAACTGTTAAATTTATCTAATCACAAATCGAAAAAAAATCTTAGTGATAACGAATTATTAGTTGACCTAGTCAACTAATAATCCTATACTTGAGTTAGTTTAATTTTCTGAATATTGAGGAGGGTGAAGATGGAACCCAATTATTATGTGGAAAAAATCCGGAAATTCAACCGCTATTATTCAAATCTTTTAGGCAAAATCGATCAAGAAATCTATAATCAGCCTTTCTCTCTAACAGAAGCAAGAGTGATAACTGAAATAAATTTTAGAAATGGCTGTACCGCGTCTGAAGTTAGAGAAAATCTTGGAATTGACCGTGGTTATATGAGCCGAATCGTTCAAAAGTTTGAGAAGGTAAAAATCATTTTTAAAGTGCAATTAAAAAATGATAAACGTCAATATTTACTCTTTCTTACTAACTATGGTAAAGAAATTTTAAATGACCTGGTTGAACATGCAAATTGTGAAGTAGCTAGAATGATTCAAGGCATGTCTCATTCTGAATTGACAAAGTTAATAGCTTCAATGGAAACCATAGAATCCATATTCATAAAAGAGCATTCCTCTCCGTCAGAATTCATTATTCGACCGTTTCGACCAGGGGATGTTGGTTTCGTCGCACACCTGCACGGAAAGTTGTACGAAAAAACATATAATTTTGGCAGGATTTTTGAATATTACGTGATGAAAGGCTTAACAGAATTTATGATCAATACGGATGGAGGAGAATTATGGATTGCTGAAGCAGATGGAAAAATGGTTGGTTCGATTGCGATAACTAGATCCAATGATAAAGTAGCCCAATTAAGATGGTTCGTTTTAGATGAAAATTATCATGGTAGGGGGATAGGTAAGAAACTTATAGAGACTGCGATTCATTTCTGTAAAGAGCAGGGGTATAAACATATTTTTCTATGGACTGTCAGTATTTTAGACACTGCTCGCTATCTTTATCAAAAATATAATTTTAGATTAACAGAAGAAAAGCCTAACGATGAATGGACGGGCTCGAGATTAGTAGAAGAACGGTGGGACTTAGATCTATCCGATGAAAAGCAAACTCTATAATAAAATAAAATAGGAAATCTGCGGATTTTTCTATACTTTTGTTGTTGAAATTTAAAAATAATCATTACAGCTATGTCATACTAAGGCTTTATATACAGAGGTATATAAGGTCTTTTTTATATAAAAAAATCTATGAATCCATAAAAAAGAGTGAATGAAATTTGCCAAGGACACGTAATGGAATTTATTGTTGCGGTATTGTACAAAGCAGTTTTAGGATTGCGATGGGGGACTTGCTCTGATTTGGACTATTTTTCCAACTATAATAAAAATGTTTTGTAAGTCAATAAACGGGTAAGTATGAATAGGTAGGAAAAAAATGGGGATACATAACGTATCTATGGGTTCTACTATTCGAATACGATCGGTTGTGTGATGTTATCCTGTAAAACCTACGTAAAGACGATTTTTCCATGATTTGGGTAATTAAAAATTGCTACTGAGAGTTTTGGAGGTGTTGCAAAGTTGATTGAGTTTAAAGAAGTAAATAAAGTATTCCCGGATGGGTTTCATGCACTTCAGGATATTACATTTCATGTCGAAGAAGGAGAATTGCTCGTTCTGATTGGGCCCAGCGGATCTGGAAAAACGACGACTATGAGGATGATTAATCGCCTTATAGAGCCAACGAGCGGCGTGATTAAGATTGAAGGGAAAGATATATCAAAGGAAGATCCTGTAAAGCTTCGCCGGACAATCGGCTATGTCATCCAGCAAATCGGATTGCTGCCGCATATGACCATAAAAGAAAATGTATCGCTTGTCCCCAGGCTGATGAAATGGAAGAAAGAAGCTTACGCAGGTAAAGTCGATGAATTGATGAATATGGTCGGCCTGGATCCAAAGGTTTTTGGAGATCGTTACCCTTCAGAGCTGAGCGGCGGGCAGCAGCAAAGGATTGGAGTAATTCGTGCGTTGGCCGCTGAACCGAAAATTATTTTAATGGACGAACCGTTTAGTGCTCTGGATCCTATTAGCCGGGAACAGCTGCAGGATGAATTGGTCCGGCTGCAGCAGGAAATCCGTAAAACCATTGTATTCGTTACCCATGATATGGATGAGGCGCTAAAGATTGCTGACCGAATTTGCATTATGAAAGACGGAAAGGTTGTACAGCTGGATACACCCGAAAATATGATTCGCCGTCCTGCAAATGAGTTTGTACGGAGCTTTATTGGGGAAGATCGTCTTCAAGAAAATATTACGTTGCCAAAGCTGAGCAAATTGATGGTTCCTGCTGTTACAGCCAGTGAAAGCCGCAGGCTGGCTGAATCTATGAAATTTATGAGAAGCAAGCGTGTAAACAGTCTTGTAGTAGTGGATAAACAAAACATATTCCAGGGCATTGTCTCTGTTTGGGATGTCCAAAAACATTATAAAGAAGAAGAACTGATGTTAAAGGACATTATGGACTCAAGCGTCGTGACACTGCAACAAGATGATCCTGCAGAAAAAGCTTTTCAGCTAGTTAACGAATCCAATTATGGTTTTGTCCCCGTCATCGACGCTCAAAGAAAGCTTATTGGAATTGTTACTCGCTCAAGTCTGGTAGAGTATATGGTCGACGAAATGGTCGAGTAAACATGCTAGGGGGTGTAAGCATATTGAATTTTATTAGTAATACCGCTGATGTTTTTCTAAACCGGTGGCCGACTATATGGAATTTGATATTGGAGCATATGTATCTTTCTCTCATTTCAATTGCTATTGCTATTTTAATTTCTGTTCCTCTTGGCATTTATTTAACTAGGCACCGGAAGATTGCTGATACAATTATTGGAATAGCAGGGGTTTTTCAAACGATTCCAAGCTTGGCGCTGTTAGTGTTTCTAGTGCCATTCATCGGTACAGGACAGGTTCCTGCCATTATTGCTTTAACGGTCTATGGATTATTGCCCATTTTACGTAATACCTATTTAGGGATCACAGGTGTTGAACGGTCGGCGATTAATGCTGGAATTGGGATGGGGATGACCAATCGCCAGGTCTTGTGGATGGTCGAGCTGCCTTTATCTCTAAGTGTGATTATGGGTGGAATTCGTACGGCTACCGTTTTAATCATTGGGGTTGCTACCATTGCGGGCCTCATCGGGGCTGGAGGCTTAGGGGACTTAATCTTCCGCGGACTGCAAACTTACAATACTGGCCTCATTCTAGCCGGTGCAATTCCATCGGCTTTATTAGCCATTGTTTTTGATTACCTATTGAAGCTGTTAGAGGCCGACGTGACTCCTCAAGGACTCAAGCAAGGACAAAAAACGAGTAAAAATGTAAGCCGCTGGAGAAAATGGGTTGTCTTAGCTTTAATTTTAATTCTGCCCCTTTCAACGTTAGCATCACAGCTGGGTGAAACCGCAGGCGGCAAAGATACGATTACCATTACCGGCAAAAATTTCACTGAGCAGGAAATTATGGTTTATATCATGGGGCATCTGATTGAAGAACATACAGAACTGAATGTGGAATACGAATCATTCCTTGGCGGTACAGCACCTGCATTCGAAGGGGTTAACACGGGAAATTATGATTTGTATATGGAATACACTGGGACGGCGCTGCTGAGTATTTTAAAAGAAGAAATGGTCAGCGATCCGGATAAAGTCTATGACATTGTAAAAGAAAGGTTTAAAGAGGAATATGATTTAGTTTGGTTAGAACCATTTGGGTTTAACAATACGTATACTTTAACAATCCGGAAAGAGGATGCTGAAAGCTGGGGTGTTCAAACCATTTCGGACTTAGGAGAGAAAGCAGCAGAGCTGACACTTGGGTCAGAACCAGAATTTTTGGAGCGCCCGGATGGATACCCAGGTCTTGTAGATACTTACGGGTTTGAATTTGGCGGAACTCAGGCGATGGATTCTGGAATCATGTATAGTGCCATTAAAAATGGTGAGGTCGATGTCATTGACGCCTATTCAACAGACGGACGCATCCCTGCCTTTAATCTGCAAATCCTTGAGGATGATAAAGGATTTTTCCCTCCTTACTACGCTACACCAGTAATCAGAGCCGATACACTAGAAAAGTATCCTGAAATTGAAGAAGTATTGGGAATGCTCGCCGGTAAAATCAATAATGAAAAAATGCAAGAGCTAAACGCAAAAGTAGATTTGGATAAAGAGCAATATGAAAAAGTTGCGCTTGACTTTTTAAGAGAAGAAGGGTTAATTGACTGAAACAGGGGGAAACAGGGGGACGGTTCTTCTGTTTCCTAGCGAAGACTCTCGATCTGAGGTCTTCCTTTTTTTTAATAAAACTCAGGTTTCGCATATCGTACTAAGCAGCGAGGGACGCTAAAGGACATCAGTTCCGTTAACAGTGAAAAAAATGCGGAATTTCAAGATTAACGGACATTGGTTCCTTTATTTGGCCCAAAATAGGCAATATTTGAGGTATTTAATGTAAATAGCGGAACCTATGTCCGTAAAACTTCAATTTTACGGTTTTTTAGCAAATAGCGGAACGTATGTCCTGATAATTTGTTATAACGGGCATTTTTTAAAAATTAAGGTCGTATATCTGTAATTCAGAAATATCCAATTGAGCCAGCCGGTTATTCTTGCTAGATTTAGGCTATGACTGATGAAAGATTAAATTACGATATTCAGAAAGCAACAAGGAGAAGTTAATAAAGATCTTTAGTAGAACAAGAACAGCCTTTTTTTATTTCAATTCATTTCGGAATTCAAACATTCAAATCTGGAATATTATGTTAAAATTGAATTATACATAAACATTATATGAAGGAAAGTTGCCCTTCATCTATTGAGCTTACGGAACAGATTAAATAATAGGGTTAAGGAAGTAACAGAGGTGAAACTCCTAATTAAAAAGAACTTTTAAAGATTTATATCGTAAAAATGTATGGGGTGTTTAAATGTTTCAATGGTTGTATGAGTTTATCTTTGCACGAACTTACCCTGTATTCACCACTTTAGATGCAGGAGAACTTTTAAAGGCAAAAGAAAAATTACGTAGTGCGGGTATAACAAAATTTAAAGTAAGCAGTGGGGGTAATCACAGCATCCGATTTGCTGCTCTCGGGGGGACTCCACACACTATAAAAGTATGTAAGAAAGATTATGAAAGGGCAAAAGAGGTTTTAAGAAAGTATTAAAATCTGAATCTGTTATGGAGAGGAATTCTAGATGAATATAAGACTTGCTGATGAACAAGATATTAACCAACTGATAAAAATGAGGTGGGATTTTACAATTGAATATGATGAAAGTAAAAAAATTGAACAGACATCGTTCACTGATTTTGAAAAAGAATGCCACTCTTTTTTAGAGAGTGCACTTAATAGTGGTCAATGGTTTATTTGGGTTGCAGAGGATAATGGAAAAATTGTCTCGCATATATACATAGAATTAATACAAAAAGTGCCACGACCTGGCAGAATAACATATCCATTTGCTTATATAACGAACGTATATACGATTAAAGAATATAGAAATAAGAGCATTGGGAGTAAGTTACTTACCACAATAAATGAGTGGACTAAAAAAAATAGATATGAATTTATTATTGTATGGCCAAGTGATGATAGCATTGATTTTTATAAGAAAAATGGTTACGTTCATTGTACAGAACCGATGGAATATTTTCCTTCTTAGTGTAACGGGTGAGTGGAGTTTATCTAAAGGGGCAAGATAGCTCTGCAGCATCTTTATCAAATCAAAATGAGAGATGCTAAAGTGTTTAATTTTGAAGCGAAAAATAAAAAACCACTTTGAGTGGTTTTTTAATCTCGCATTGCTCCTGCCTCACGGGAAGTCATTGCACCTTGTCCTTCGCTTACATCTTTTTGAATTTCTTTTTTTACTTTTTGTGCATCCGTTCCGACGATTTCTGGTTTCATAATAGAACCCAAATTCTCTTTAGCTTTTTGTTCCTGTTGCATACAAATCCTCCTCTATTTATTGTTTCACAATCTTATTATTTACAAATAAACACTCGATAAATCCGAGGATTCAAGGGAATTTCACTTAATGACCAGTAAAATATTTATAATGGTTTTTAAGTATTTAAGATTTAGGGAGGTTTAAATGAAATTCCATTTAATTGGTGAGGACACTAAAATTGAGATTGAGGTATTAGGAAGAAGTCATCCAAACACAACTGACTATTGGGATGGAAATTGGTTATTTTCTAAAATTAATTTAAACATACCAGGTTATTTGGCTGGATTTCCGATGGATTTAAGGACGGATGAACTACAGGATTTCACAAATGAACTGAAAAAATTAGAGAAAGAAATGGTGGGAAAGGCAATCCTAAAAAACCTAGATGGTTATTATCATTTTGAAGGTGAAATCGACCAGCTAGGTAAAATTAAATGGAGTGCTGAAACCTGCTATCCTGCTGGACATGGTGCTATACTGAACTTCGAATTTAAATCAGACCAATCATATTTACAAGGATTAATTAAGGAATTAGAACAAATTCTAACTGAATTTCCAGTTATCGGAATTCCTTAGGTGCGTTAGCCCATATGGTTAACTCTTTATATGCAGAAGTTTTAAACTATCCGGGCAGGTTTGTCCGTTGTGTAATGCCTAATTAAAATAGTATTCTCTTCATTTGTTAACCAGGGCAGGTTTGTTAAAGAAGGAACTGTATTGAAAGGGAGAGATGCTAAGATGAGAAAAAGATTGCTTGTTGCTCTAATTTCATCATTTTTATTTTCTTTAGGGTCTTCACTTTTGTCATACATGCCAGAGTCACAAAGCAATCCCAGATCACTATTACCCTGGAATATGGGATTCATTCTTATTAACTTTTATATATATTACTCCTGTTTACTTTTTTATAGGGATCCCGATAACTTTTGGAATTGACAGTTTGAAGATTCAACAAAAAAGTTCGAAAACGAAATCGTATTTATTAAAAGTAGGAATGTATACTATTTCAAGTCTGATTCTTACATTGATTATAATAATCCTTTTAAATGGATTCTCCAGTTTTTCATTTCAAGGTTTTGTTATAATATTGTTGTTAAGTATAATCGCTTCAAATTTGTTCTACCACATTTTATTATTAATGGACCATGTATTTTTAAAACATAAAACAATGTAGTTTTTTAGTTATATTAAATAAAGGGTAGCAAGAGTTAAAGAACAACAAACTTTATACAGATTTGTTTTATAAATGGGCAGATTAACTGTAGAAGAAATGGAAAATAAATTCATAATTATCCTCGTATTAGCCTTAGTATAAGAAATTGCTGGCAGCGGATAATAAAGCAAAAGGAGGGCAAAACTTATGTCACAAGACGGTAACAATATAAATAGAAAAAAACCAGGCATAAAGGATCATATGGATAGTGAACAATTAGAAGATCGCTTAAATAGCGATAACGCATTTAGCGATAAAGGGTTAAATAATGCATTTTTAACTCGCGAAGCTGTGAAAAAAGAAATCAATAATTAGAGATACAGCAGCTTTTTTATGCTGGCTGAAATCCAGTACTAGATGTAACAAAAGATCGTGCAACGGATAAAGTTTTACAAGCAGTCCCCAAGGCTCTTTCTAATGAAAAACCCCTGCCATCTTTCTGACAGGGGTTAACCTTTTGTTAGTTCCCAGATTCTTCAGTACCTTCCTCATTGCCTTCTTCAGTACCTTCTTCAGTACCAGTATCTTCGGTACCAGTATCTTCAGTACCAGTTTGGTTTTCTTCTGTTCCCGGATCCTCAGTATTTGTGGCATTGCTGCAACCAGCGGCAATTCCAATAAGCATAAAAGTTGCCAATAAAGCAAGTAAACCTTTTTTCATTTTCTTTAATCCTTCCATTTTCATTGCCTCCTTAAATAGCTGCTGAAATAACTTACGATCTAATCATACAGCAGAAAGCGCAAGAGAATGTCCAAGTAACCATTTCTTTACATATTTTGATATCAATAGTAAATTTTTTAAATTTGGTAATATAAAATTTTCAACCAGTTAACATTTATCAAGTGAGTTTACTAGTGAACCAGTTAGTAATCACAGCTTTTTATATCTGATAAAAAGATGCGACTAAAAAATGAAACCAATTTTTATGTGTCAATGTCTAAAGAGTGATAGAAAGGAGGTACTGCAGTGGGAAACAAAGAATTGCATGCAATTTACCCAAATAACGAAATCGATATCGATAATCAAGATACAGGAAATGTAATTGAGCAGCTAATGGACCTCTACGCCGAGAAGGTGTACCTGCTTGCTTATTCTTTTGTGAAGGATAGAGGTTTAGCAGAGGACATTTCACAAGAGGTTTTCCTAAAGGCCTATAAATATCTAGATAGTTTTAGAGGAGAGGCGGCTTTGAAATCTTGGATATATCGCATCACTGTTAATACTTCCAAAGATTTTTTAAGGAAAAAGAGCTTGAAGCAACTGCTATTTGAGAGTAGTTTCCTTGAAAATTTCAAGAAAGCTGAAAGCACGGAATCCTTTTTTCTTAAAGCTGACCGCAATGAACAGCTCCTGCAATCCATTATGACTTTGCCGATGAAATATCGGGAAGTCATTGTGCTCCATTATTTTTATGATGTAAAAATTAATGAACTTGCCAAGATACTTGAGTTAAATACAAATACCGTAAAAACAAGGCTTTCTAGAGGGCGAGATATTCTAAAACGGAAAATTCAAGCAAAGGAAGGAGAAGAATTTTAGTGGAAAAAGAGCTGAAAAAGGTATATGAACATTACCAGAAAAATTATTTCAATGATCAAGTAGCTGTGCGGATTAAAGATAAAGTTCAACATAAAATTAATAGTGAAGATATGAGCCAGATTGAGAAGATGCACCACCCTAGATTTACAAAGAAAATATCCTATGTGATTGCTTCTTGCTTAGTGTTATTCGGGCTCTTCATCGGATCTGCATTTGTTTCACCGACAATGGCAGAAGTAGCCTCCAAAATCCCATTTTTAAATAAAATTTTCGAACAAAAGCCGATTTATGAAGTTTTACGGGAGAAACTCGAGGATAAAGGCTATGAAATCGTCGGGACAGGTTATAGTGTTCGAGAGAAGACATATCATGTAACAGTAAAAGGATCAGAGGAATATTACAACCAAGTAAAAGAAGAAATTAAAATAATCACAGAAGATGTCATTTCTTCTAGAAGATATGATGACTTTAAGGTTGAAGTAGAGCAAGAAAGGACCATTGATCCTAATGTTGATCCAGCAAATGATCCTAAATATCGAGAAATGGAGCTTGCCCTTGATGTATTGAAAGAGGTTGTGCCAAAATTACAGCAGCAAGGCTATAAAATTCACAATTACGGTGGCGGCTATACTGGTCCGGATGCTAAAGCTATTAGGTTAGAATTGGACATCGAAGATACAGAAAAACATACGGAGGAAATCGAGAAAGCAATCCTTGAAGGGATTAAAAAGCAAGATATTAAAAAAGATGTTTCAATCAAATTCCATCCATTTAATGTTCAAGAAAGGGATATTGAGAGTAAATGGACCAGTGATGTACTGCCTGTGATTTGGGAAGGTCTGTTGAGTAAAAAAGAGTACAAAACAAAAGGCGTCGGGTACTCCTATAAGAAGGGTACTATTAACATTTTTATAACAACAACAATCAATAAGTCAGACAGTGAAGCACCTGAACTAGCAAACAAAATCGAAATCGTCATTCGCGAATTTCTGCAATCTGATGACTTAAAAGATATCGTTGGCAGTACTCCATATAAAATTGTCGTTCGAGATAAAGATAGTAAGGATATAAACTAAAAACAAGGCGGTGCTTCCACTGTGGAGTACCGCCTTGTTTTTATGAAATAGTGTTTCTCCTTGTCCCATATGAATAGAAATGATAATTGAGTGACTAAATGATAGCACGAGAACTTTATAGATAAGGAAAGAAATAATCCTGAGCAGAGCTCCTACACAAAAAAATAATTATATTATTACTCCAACATTTCTCTTTATGAGAGAGTTCGGTTCTTTATTTGATAATGTTTGCTCAATTCTTGATTATTTAAATAACTTTTCTCGACCCCTCTCGGTTCAGCTTATTTAAAAGGAAATTGTAAAAGATCTTCAAAGTCCCATCTATTTTAGTTTCTTTTAAATAGAGTACTTGAAAAGGAAGACTAAGTCTGGGGAAACTGCGTATTGGTACTTCAAACAGATCTCCTGATTGTAATTCTTCCTCGATTGAAAAACGAGGCAAAAAACCTATCCCCATTTTTTTCCTAACCATGTGTTTTATCAGTTCAATATTATCTCCTTCTAAAACCACGTTTGGTTTTACCCCTACAGTTTTCAAAGCCTTATTAATCATTTCCCAATCTGATGAACCTCGATTAAAAAGAATAAATGGTTGATTCGCAAGATCATTGATTCTAATAGTATTCATTGAGGAAAAAGGGTGTTCTGGATAGATGGCAAGCACTAATTCGTCTTCAAATAGAAGGGTGGTTTCAATGGGCAGATGATTGACAGAGGAGCAGATACCTAATGGCACTTCATGATTGAGTACCATATCAAGTACATGATCCGGACGGACCGTATTGATTACTAGCTTTACATTTGGATATGAATCATTAAATTCTTTTAAGAGAAAAGGCAATACATAATTTGAAACTGTGAATACAGTAGCAATTTTTATTTCCCCTTTTGTATTGCTGTTTGTCTGCTGAATAGCTTGAACAGCATCCCGCATGTTTTCCAAAACTATTTTAGCATAGGGAAGAAATGTTTCTCCTTCTTTGGTTAAATGGACCATTTTACCATTGCGAATAAAAAACGGGTATCCCATTTCATTTTCAAGTGTTTTTATTCGTGCACTTACAGATGGCTGTGAGATATGAAGAATTTCCCCAGCTCTGCTAAAACTACCGGTTAATGATACATAAATAAAAGCTTCAATTTGTTCCATATTCATTTTTATAAGCACCTCATTCTAAAAATTTGCGATCTTTTTGAATGATTCAATAGTTTTAACAGATTTATACCAACCATTATACAAACCTATTAATTCAAGGATAAACAATTTTATGAAAAATGAGAAAAATATCCTACTTCGAATCTCGAAATAAATAAGAGTTGAATGATCTATGCCAAAGGTCATAAAATGCAAGTGATTACAATCAGGATTCAGTTTTAATTTATAAAATTTTATGGATTAGAAGGGATTACATTTTAAAAAGGATGGTTCTTTTGTCACGAACCCTTTTAATAACCTATTGAGTCTTTTAGACAATATAGAGAGTCTCTATACCTCTTATAAAAATTTTCAATATTTATTCAAATCAGAATCATGTTACTATTATTAAAAAATTCGTGGCCCGAAACATTATTTCGATTCATACTCCTATCGTAGAGGCTTCGAATGAATCTCTTAAATAATCCCTATAAGGTGAGGTGGTGGTTAATTAAATTTCGGGAATTAATTATTAACCATAGAAGGGGGACGAGTTCTTGAATAAGAAACCGCTATTAATCATTTCATTTTTATGTATCGTTATTGGATTATTAGCAGCATGTAATTTCACAGGGTCTGAGAAAACGACACAGCAGCCGACTGAAAATGGTGATGCCTCTGCTAGTACTGATGAAGGCAGTAAAGCTCAAGGACAAGTTTTGCGGGTAATCGAAGAAGACGAAATTGCTTCATTAGATATTGTAAAGGCCCATGACACAGTTTCTGGTGTTGTTATTTCCAATACTATGGAAGGCCTATACGGAATTGACAAGAATCATCAACCTGTATTAGCTGGTGCCTCTAAACATGAAGTTAGTGAAGATGGATTAGTTCATACTTTCACAATTAGAGATAATGTATGGAGTAATGGAGATCCCGTTACAGCCTATGATTATGAATATTCCTGGAAAAGAACGTTTGAAGAAGTTGGTTACTACACCTACTCATTCGCAAATGCGAAAATTTTGAATGCACAAGCTATTATGGATGGCGAAAAGTCACCTGATGAATTGGGAATTGAGGCTAAAGACGATAAAACACTTGTGGTCACTCTTGAGGGGCCAAGCCCGTTATTAAATTATTCCTTAGCTTTTACGGCTTTCTTCCCAGTTAACCAAGCTTTTGTAGAAGAGGTTGGAGATGCATATGGAACTGAATATGATATGGCTTTATATAACGGACCGTTTATGTTAACGGATTGGCAGCATGATCAAGGTTGGAAATATAAGAAGAATCCTAATTACAGAGAAGCAGACATGGTTAAACTCGAAGAAATTAACGTTTCAGTAGTCAAAGATGAGTCTACAGCGGTTAACCTTTATGAAGCTGGCAAAGTTGACCTTATTGAAGTATCATCAGCATTTATTGACAGATATAAATCTGATCCAAATTATTCAGCCTCTGTAACAGCTGGACTTAAATTCTTAAGATTCAATCATAATAACAAGTTTTTAGCTAATGAGCATATCCGACGAGCACTTGATATGGCATGGGAAAAGGAATCATTAACGGATGTCATTTTGAAAAATGGTTCTATACCTACATATTTCTTAGTACCGGATATTGCTAAAGCCCCGTCAGGCGAAACATTCCGTTCATTGAATGGAGATTTTACGGGTACGGTCGAAGAGGCACAAAAATACTTTAAACAAGGACTAGAGGAGCTGGGAGTAGATTCAATCGAGCTTAATGTTCTAGCTGCTGATGACACAGTTAATCGAGATACAGCTGAATATTTAAAAGCAGAGTGGGAGAAAAATCTGGATGGTCTAACCATAAATATTGAAATTCAGCCGTTCCAAAGCCGGCTAGAACTTGAAAAGGCGATCGATTACGACATTTCTCTTTCAAGTTATATTCCATCCAGTGCTGATCCGCTCAATTATTTAGATATGTGGGTTACTGGAAAAAGCTTTAACAGAATGGATTATTCCAATCCAGAATATGATGAGTTAGTTAACAGAGCCTGGAATGAATTGGACGACGAAAAACGATATGACTTAATGCTTGAAGCTGAAAGAATGTTGTTTGATGATGCTGCCATTGGACCCATGTACCAGGATGCGACTGCAATCATCAGAAAGCCTTATGTTAAAGATGTCGTACATCATCCAACACTACCGCAGTATGACTATAAATGGGTATATATCGAGTAAAAAAGTTTAATCAAAGAAGAGGTTACAATCAATTGATATAACCTCTTCTTTTAAGTCATAAAAAGGGGTGAGAAAAGTATGTGGCGTTATGTATTCAGTCGACTTATTTCAGTATTCACAGCTTTGTTCATCATCGTGACTTTGACTTTTTTACTTATGCAATTACTGCCGGGTACGCCATATGGGAATACCGATGAATTGACTGACCATCAGATTGAACTATTAAATCAAAAATATGGACTAGACCAGCCTGTCGCGATTCAATACGTTAAGTACTTAGGCAACTTACTTCAAGGTGATTTAGGTATTTCTTTTAAATATGCTGGTCGCAGTGTAAATGATGTTATAGCTGAAAGGATTGGTCCGTCGGCATTAATCGGTTTTCAAGGCTTAGTATTTGGCACGATTGTCGGGTTATTATTAGGGATTATTTCAGCACTAAAACATAATACATTTTTGGATTATGGAGCAGTCATTGTTGCTGTTTTAGGGATGTCGATTCCATCATTTATTTTTGCTGCGCTTATGCAATATTACATAGGTGTAAAACTAGGCTGGCTTCCGCCTGCATTATGGGAAGGATATCAAAATACAATTATGCCCAGTATAGCTCTATCTGTAATTGTTATTGCGACTGTTGCTCGTTTCATTCGGTCGGAGATGCTAGAAGTTTTGGGTCAGGATTATGTACTAACATCAAGGGCAAAGGGGATCAGCAGGAAGAAAGTTATTGTAAGACATGTTCTCCGAAATGCGCTGATACCGGTTTTAACGATGTTAGCTCCTTTAACCGTTAACTTACTCACAGGAACACTGGTTATAGAAAAAATATTCGCCGTTCCTGGTATCGGAGAACAGTTTACGATGTCCATCATGCTCAATGATTATAGTGTTATTATGGGAATTACTCTCTTCTATAGTGTAGTATTCATTATCATTATTTTCCTTGTTGATTTACTTTATGGAGTGGTTGATCCAAGAATACGTCTGGATGGAGGGGTTCAATAATGCAGCAAAACCTAGATTTAATAAGCAATGATCTATTTGAACCAGATCCAGTGGTAGGAAAAGTTGAAAAGAAAATGAAGAATCGTCCTCAAATGAGCTTTTGGAAAGATGCTTGGATTCGGTTACGCCGTAACAAAGGTGCGATTCTCTCTATTGTAATACTATCCATAATCACAATCTTAGCGGTAGTCGGCCCTTATTTTAGCGGACATACATACAGTGAACAAAATGTTTTACATTCCAACTTACCGCCTAAAATAGCTGGTCTTGAATGGCTGGGCTTTAATGGGATTGATGCCAGTGGCATTGACCAATATGAAGCTAGAAATCTATCAGAGAATTACTGGTTTGGAACCGACCAGTTTGGCAGAGATATTTGGACTAGAGTATGGGAAGGCACAAAAATCTCATTATATATAGCATTTTTAGCCGCAGCACTGGATTTAATTATTGGGGTTATTTATGGGGGAATCTCGGGTTATTTCGGCGGCCGCATCGATAATATTTTACAAAGAATTATTGAGATTCTGGTGGGAATCCCAAACCTGATTTTAATTATTCTATTTATCTTAATTTTTGAACCTGGGATCATCTCCATTACATTAGCGATGGTCATCACAGGGTGGGTCAATATGGCACGTGTAGTAAGGGGACAAATCCTGCAATTGAAAGGACAAGAATTTGTATTGGCTTCGAGGACTCTTGGTGCGAATCCACTAAGACTGATTACAAAGCATCTCCTTCCTAACACCCTAGGGTCTATTATCGTCACCTTAATGTTTACTATACCAACCGCCATTTTTTTCGAAGCATTTTTAAGTTTTATAGGTTTAGGATTACAGCCGCCATTAGCATCACTTGGAATTTTAGTAGATGATGGTTATAAGTCTATGCTCCTTTTTCCTTATAAAATGATTTTTCCTGCGGTAGTTATTAGTTTAATTATGATTTGTTTTAATGTCCTGGCAGATGGCTTACGAGATGCATTGGATCCTAAAATGCGCAAATAAAGGGGGGATCAATTTGAAAAGATTTCTAACTGTTAGTGATTTAGACGTTTCGTTTAAAACGTATAACGGAGAAATTAATGTTCTGAGAGGCGTATCCTTTCATCTAAACGAAGGAGAAACACTAGCAATTGTGGGTGAATCCGGCTCTGGGAAATCAGTAACTGCAAAAACGATCATGCAATTGCTGCCAAAACAGAATAGCTCAGTAAATAAAGGAACAGTTATGTTTAGGGATGTAAACTTATTAGAATTTAATGAAAAACAAATGGAAAAAATCCGGGGCTCAGAAATTTCAATGGTCTTCCAAGATCCAATGACTTCATTAAATCCAACTATGTCTGTCGGTAAACAAATTATGGAAGGATTAAGGGAGCACCAATCCATTACTAAAAAGGAAGCTTTAGATAGAGCCATTGCTTTGCTTGAGATGGTAGGAATACCGAATGCAAAAGAACGAGTAAAAGAATATCCCCATCAGTTCTCTGGGGGAATGAGACAGCGTGTTGCGATTGCGATCGCGATTGCTTGCGATCCTAAAGTTTTACTAGCTGATGAACCAACAACTGCCTTAGATGTAACCATTCAAGCTCAAATTTTAGAACTGATAAAAGAACTTCAGGAAAAATTAAATACCGGCATTATTTTGATTACACATGACCTTGGGGTGGTAGCAAATATGGCACATCGTGTAGCTGTCATGTATGCCGGTGAAATAATTGAGGTTGGCACTGTGGAAGAAATATTTTATGAACCAAAACATCCTTACACATGGGGATTACTCAGTTCAATGCCAAAGCTGCACGTTGAACAAGATGAAGCACTTGTTCCCATTGCAGGGTCACCTCCGGATTTAAGTGAAGTTTCAGAAGGCTGTTCTTTCTCTGAAAGATGTCCGTATGCCATGAAGGTTTGTCATAAGTACTCACCACAGCCAACTGTATTATCAAAACATCATTATGCATCATGCTGGTTATTAGATGATCGTGCCCAAAAAGTAAAGCCGCCTGTTGAAATAGGAGAGGTGAACTATGGATCATAAGGATACTTTAATCGAAATTAAAAATGTAAAAAAACATTTTCGACTTAATAAAAGAACGATTTTAAAAGCCGTAGATGATGTCTCCTTAAAGATTTATAAGGGCGAGACATTAGGAGTTGTAGGAGAATCGGGCTGCGGCAAATCAACTTTAGGGCGAACGATTATTCGCTTATACAAGCCGACTGACGGTCAAATTATTTATGATAAACAAAATGTGGGGGAGCGGCTTAGTAAACGGGATGAAAAAAGGTTTCAGAAGAGAGTTCAGATGATTTTTCAAGATCCATATTCTTCCCTAAATTCCAGAATGACCGTACGAGAAATTATTTCAGAGGGGTTGGTTATTCATGAACCTAAACTCACCAGAGCGTTTCTCGAAAAGAAAGTATCTGAATTATTAGAGCTAGTTGGTTTGAATATCAACCATGCTAATAGGTATCCTCATGAATTTAGCGGCGGTCAAAGACAGCGGATTGGGATTGCAAGAGCTCTTGCCGTTGAACCTGAATTTATAATTGCAGATGAGCCAATCGCGGCCTTAGATGTTTCTATTCAATCCCAAATTGTAAATTTACTAAAAGATTTGCAGAAGGAAAAAGGATTAACCTACATGTTTATTGCTCATGATCTATCTATGGTAAGACATATCAGTGACCGAGTCGCTGTTATGTACTTAGGCAACCTAGTAGAGTTAGCTACTAGCAAAAAGTTATATACAAATCCACTACATCCATATACGGAAGCTTTACTTTCAGCTATCCCAATTCCAGACCCAAAAATAGAGCGTGCCCGTGAACGAATTATTTTAAAAGGGACAATACCTAGTCCAACTAATCCGCCAAAGGGATGCCGTTTCCATACACGTTGTGCATATGCAATGAAAATGTGTGCAGAATTCACTCCTGAGCTTAAGGAAATAGAACCCCATCATTATGTTGCATGCCATCTGACCACGGCAGACTGATTAAAGGACATTGGTTCCGTTATCTGTGACAAAACAGTCGATTTTGCAGAATTAGCGGACACTGGTTCCTTTATTTAGGTAAAAGCATGCGTTTTTAGCATGATTCACAGCAAATAAAGGAACCTATGTCCTATAATTTTCTAAAAAGCGCATTTTTGTGAAAATAACGGAACGTATGTCCGCAAAGAAAATCATCAAGAAAATATCTGATTACATCTGGGGATTTATTTTTGCCAACATCACCATGAGAAAGTCCAGTTGAAACTATTTTTATAAAAAGTAGGAGGAAGAAAAAATGGGAAAAAGACTATTAGAAGCAGAGGATTTATTAAAACTCCAATTTGTGGGGGACCCTCAAGTATCACCAAAAAATGATCACGTTGCTTATGTATTAACGAAAATGGATCTTGAAAAGGATGGATATTATTCTTCAATATACGTATCTGATTTGGAAGGAAACAGTCAGCAGGTTACATATTATCATGATGAAAAGAGATTGATTAAAGATACTTCACCTAAGTGGTCGCCTGATGGAAGTCAACTTGCATTCTTATCAAACCGAACAGGAAACAGCCAGGTATGGACTATTTCATTAGAAAAAGGCGGGGAAGCAACACCATTAACGAATGTAAAAGGAAATATTGTCGATTATGTGTGGTCCCCTTCTCGAAAAAAGCTAGCTTTAACAATTCAAGAACCAAATGAAAGAAATGAATCGAAAAGTGATGTTCAAGTCATTACACGATTGAGGTATAAAGCTGATGGGATACAGAAATTTATATATTCACGCAAGCATATTTATTTGTTTGATTTGGAAACTAAAACATATACAAAAATTACTGAAGGGGATTTTGACTTCTACGGACCACAATTCTCCCCAGATGGGCAAAATTTGGTTTATATAGGCTCAAAAGAAGAAACTCATGAAATTGAATATATTCCTTCTATTTGGAAGTATGACTTAGTTAAAAATGAAGAAACGTTAGTTTATCAAGGAAAAGGACCAATTAGAGCTGCATTCTATTCGCCAGATGGAAAGTGGATCGGCTTTATTGCCCACGAACATGGGGAAGCCAGCTCGCATAATTTAGACGTATGGGCTGTTTCACCAAACACAAGAGAAGTAAGAAATTTAAGCGGGAAATTAAATCGTACAGCTGATAACTTGATCAGAGTAGATGCTCATTATGATACAGGTGCACAAAAAATAGGATGGAATGAAAATAGTTCCGCGGTTTATTTTTTGGCCACGAATATCGGAAATGTCCAATTATTTTGTGCGGATTTAGAAGGTAATGTAATGGGACCTCTTTCCGATGGAAAACACACCATTACATCCTTTGATATGATTGATGATAACGAGGCTGTATTTGTGCAAGCCCATTGTCATTCAACGGGTGATCTAGTCATTCAAAATATCAATCTACCAAGAAATAAAAGACAACTAACAAGATGGAATGACTCATTACTAAGTGAGATTAAGTTAAGTACACCAGAACACATTCGCTTGAATAGCTTTGACGGTTTAGAATTGGAAGGATGGCTTTTACATCCCACTGAAAGAAATGAAGGAGGAAAGCATCCTTTAGTATTGCAAATCCATGGTGGTCCTCATTCTGCGTATGGATATGGGTTCCAACATGAATGGCAGTTAATGGCCGCTAAAGGCTATGCAGTTCTTTATACGAATCCACGAGGAAGTCAGGGGTATGGTCAGGAATTTCTGCAAAAGGTGGTTGGCGATTGGGGAGGAGATGATTATAAGGATCAAATGCACTTTTTGGATTATGTATTAGATAAATTTGATTATATTGATCAGGAGCAGCTCTTTGTTACAGGTACAAGTTATGGCGGTTACATGACAAATATGATTACAGCAAGAACCCATCGTTTTAAAGCAGCAGCCACGATTAATTCAGTGACCAATCTTTATAGTATGTTTGGGACCAGTGACATTGGTTTTTATTTTAATAGTGCTCAACTAGGCGGAGCTGATATGTGGGAAGATGAAGAAACTGTCATGAAATACTCCCCAATACGCTATGCAAATAAGGTAAAGACACCCACTATCATTTTACATAGTGAGGCGGACTATAGATGTCCAATTGAGCAAGGTGAACAATGGTATATAGCTCTCCGCCGAAGGGGAGTACCTGTTAAATTGGTTCGTTTCCCTGATGAAAGCCATGGCATTGCATCTAAAGGAAAGCCAAGTCACCGTTTAGAGCGGCTTACGCATTTAATAGATTGGTTTGAACAATATAGAGTGTCCTCTAAGATGGAGGACGTACAAGCTAATCTTCTTTGAAAATAACATTCGTTTAAAAAACATTTATATATTATATAAACCCCTGAAGGACCAGATTTAACACCTGGTCCTTTTTAACTCTGATTATTTAATCATGTATTTGATTATTAATTGATTCAGTCAATCGTTAGAATATAACAAAGGAAAGAAATCATACTATAAAGGATTACTAATTATTATTGGGGGATTTATATGACCACTGATCCGATTACAGTGAATGCAATCATTAATGGTGAAAAAGTACAAGCGGAAAAAAGCTTTCCTCGAGAAAATCCGACTCATCCTGATGAGGTGGTTGGTTATGCACCGATTAATACCAAGGAAGAAGCAGTTCGTGCGATTGATGCTGCCTATACTGCTTTTTCAGAGTGGAAATGGAGTGAAGTGGATGACCGGATCGAGCGAATGCAGCGTGCCATTCAAAAAATAAAGGATGCGATACCTGAATTATCTCATTTATTGTCTAGAGAACATGGGAAAGCCTTGTACGATTCGGAAGGGGAATTTGCCGTTTCTCTGATGTGGGTGGAATATGCCTGCAGTATTGTGAAGGATGTCATCAAACCACAAGTCAAAGAACATGACAACGGTCGGACTATTATTACATTGGACCCCATTGGAGTTGTTTCAGCTATTACTCCTTGGAATTATCCGATTTCATTATCGACGATTAAAATTGCTCCAGCTTTGTTAACCGGAAATACGATGGTTTTAAAACCTAGTCCATTTGCCCCGCTTGCTGTGAGTAAAGTAGTCGAAATGATTGCAGATGAATTTCCGCCTGGAGTCTTAAATTTAGTTCATGGTGAAGCAGATGTCGGTGTAGAGCTAACTTCCAATCCAAAGGTTGCAAAGATTGCTTTTACAGGCGGAACCAAAACAGCTAAAAGTATTATGAAGGCCGCATCTGATACCATTAAAAAGATGACTTTGGAGTTAGGTGGAAATGATGCAGCGATCGTATTAGATGATTTTGATGTAAACGATGAACGTGCTATGCGCAGAATGGTTATTTCCAATTTTCTAACGGCTGGTCAAATATGTATGATTGCCAAGAGAGTCTATGTACATCGTTCCATTTATGATGCTTTTGTTGAAAAATACATAGAGGCGGCTAACAAATGGATTAGAGTAGGAGATCCTTTTAATCCAGATGTGACAGTTGGCCCAGTTAACAATAAAAATCAGGTAAAGTATGTACAAAGTCTAGTAGATGATGCCAAAAGTAAAGGTGCTAAAGTAATCAAATTAGGAAAAATACTGAATCCAGAGCTTATGGATAATGGGTATTTCCTGCAGCCTACGTTAGTTTTAGGTGCTGATTACCAGGATCCAATCGTTGTCGAAGAACAATTTGGTCCAACTGTTCCAATTTTGCCTTTTGATGATGAGGAACAAGTGATTGAATTACATAATGAAAGTATTTACGGATTAACAAGCTCCGTTTGGGGAGAGGAAGAACATGCAATCAAAGTAGCTCGACGAATTGAAGCAGGAACAACGATGATTAATACGGCTGCAGTTCAAGGTCTCGATGTCCGTTTTCCATTTGGCGGAGTTAAGCAGTCTGGAGTAGGGCGTGAATACGGGGAAGAAGGATTAAAATCTTATGTTGAGACACATGTTATCAATGTTCCTAAGAACTTAGAGTTGCCTTATATTCCTGAGTAATAAATCGAACATAAACGTGAACCCTTTTTAAAGGAACACTGGTTTCTTTAAGAAAGGGTTTATTTTTTTGCAATCTTAAATAAAAGGAAATAATGATTAGGAAAGAGAAATTTTAATTATGGTGATTAATAAATTATTGGGAGACAGGTATGAATATTTTCGATATTTCAACTATTTGCGGATATTGGGGTATACAGATAAAGGATACTAAAAATCTATCAGAAAAAGCACTACTCTTAATTACTTCAAGTGATGAAAAATTTGTATTAAAGGTAAAAGGGGATGTAAAAAAAACTGAAAATGAAAATAATCTTTTAGATTATATAAAATCCAATGGCATGAATGTACCATTACCAGTTTTAAATAAATATGGCGAGACTATCGTTAATCATAATAACATCAACTATTGTCTTTATTACTTCATTGAAGGGGAAACACTCAGTGCTGCAGACAGCCTAAAATACCCGTCAATTCCAGCTCTTCTTGGAGAAGCACTTGCTTTTTTACACATCATTATGGAAAAGGCAGAAGTTTCTAATTTTATAGAAAAAAATTTATACAAGTTGGTTTCCGAAATTGCGTTAAATGAAATCTTAAAAGTCGATACCTGCGAGGATGTTCAGGTCATTTTAAATACCATTAGTGAAGAATTTCAAAAACGAATAGAATCCCTGCCAAAGCAATTGATTCACCGGGATGCACATATTTTTAATTTTATATTTAAAGGTCATGAGCTTTCAGGATTCATAGACTTTGAAATTACAGAAGTTAATGTAAGAATATTGGATCTCTGTTATTGTTGTACCAGTGTTTTGAATGAAGTATTTTCAGATCTCTCAGCAAGGGAAGACTGGTTTAGATTTGTTAAAGAAATTTTACATCAATACAATCAAATAAACCCGTTAACCGATTATGAAAAGAATTCAGTCTGGCATGTCATGTTGTGTATACAACTTATATTCATGGCTTACTTTTCGAATAATAGACTTCTATATGAAAGTAATAAAGCGATGTTTATGTGGATTTACGAAAATAAGGAAAGATTAGCGGGTGATGTATTTCTATTAAAATAAGAGTATTTTTATATTTTTTAAGGAGGAAGAATGATGGAATTTAAAACACCGCAAATTAACCTTTACGTTGAAAATTTGGAAGTATCGAGGGAATTTTATGAAAGGCTTGGATTCAAATTAACTTTTACAGCAGAAATTGGCGGTAAAGCAGTACATCATGAATTTTTACTGGATGGTTTTAATTTAGGTATTGCCCTTAAAGAATCTGTAAGAGATGTTCATGGCATTACTCCTGGGAAGAATTCAGGGTGTGAAATTGTATTATGGACAGAAGATACGGATTCAGCGGTTCAATTTTTATTAGAAAATGGTGCCACATTATTATCTAAACCGCATCATTTTTTAGATGATAGATTGAGGTCTGCTTGGGTACAGGATCCTGATGGAAACCCGATTCAAATAGTATGTAAGAGAGGTTAGTAACCATTTGTCTGGCTTAACTTAGACTACGATTCCGAAGGAAGAATTAAAAACAAAAGCTCTCAAGAGTTCTTGTTCTCTTGAGAGCTTTTTCTTGTTGGGTTTGTTTACCATAAGTGCGCGACGTGAAAGGTAACCCTCGTTTCTTTACCTCCAGCTTTTCAATTTTGCAATTTCCAGCTTGGTTAGTTTAATCGTCTGATTGTAAAATCTGATCAAAAACTCAAGTTCTTCAATTGTATACATTTCAAGCAATTTTTCGAAAGCTTCTCCCATAGAATGGTACACTTTGTTAGTGGACGAAAGCTTTTCTTGATTAAACGTAACTATGACTTTTCGCCGGTCCTTAATATCGGGTGTGCGTTTTACGAAATTTCCTTGTTCCAGGCGGTCAATTACATTTGAAACCGCACCGGTAGTGAGGTTTAATCGTTCTGCAAGTTGTCCTGCTGTCAGAGGACCTTCTTGCAGAAGAGTCGATATTGTCTTCAGGTCAGTGATTCCTAAGCAAAGCTTTGCCGCAGCGGCTTGGTGAAAAAGAGCGGTTTCGGTGCTTAACGTTTGGGCTAAACTTTGAATTTGGTATATAAGATCTCTTCGTTTCTCAGAATTGTTCATACATAATTTCTCCTTTAACGATTGACGTTATTTATCTTAACGATTAAGATATTAATTAAGATAATAATAAAGATATTATAGCTAAATCCTTTAAAGTTCTCAAGAAGAGAGGTTGATCCTTTTGAAAATGTACACTAGCTTCTTAACCTCTAAAGACGGTACCAAGATTGGTTATCGCCAAATAGGGCAAGGCCCAGGGTTGATCATCGTTCATGGTACAATGGAATCGTCCTTAAGCCATATTGAATTGGCCGAATCACTTGCTGACAGATTTACTGTATTTTTGCCCGATCGCCGTGGACGTGGTCTTAGTGGTCCGTATATGAAAAACCACAGCATTCAGAGGGATGTGGAAGACCTCGGGGCTGTACTTACTCATACAGGTTCTCATTACGTAGTTGGTATTAGCTCAGGCGCTCTTATCTGTCTCGAAGCAGCCCTTTATTTGCCTTCCATTTGTAAAGCCGCATTGTTTGATCCGCCTCTAATTATTAATGGGTCCGTATCCGGTGACTTTATGGCTCGTTATGACAAAGAGATTTCAGAAGGCGACTTAGAGTCTGCATTGGTCACTGCTATGCTAGGGGGACAGATGGGGCCATCGATATTTAATTTTGTCCCTCGTTGGCTATTGAAAATGCTCACAAGGATGATGATGGCTAGTGAGGAGAAGAATACCCAGAAAGACGAAGTAACGATGAGGATGTTAGCCCCAACGATTCACTATGATTTTAATTTGTCCTTTGAATTGGAAGACAAGTATGAGAGATTTGGAGATATTAATGCTGAAGTCATATTGATGGGAGCAAGTAAAAGTCCACAATACTTCAAAATCGCCCTGGATGCCTTAGCGAAAATTTTACCTCATGCTAAACGTATCGAATTTGCCGGTCTTAATCACGGAGCTACAGGCAACACAAATAGAGGCGGCAAGCCCCAAATAGTTGCACAAGAATTGACCAAATTTTTTAAAACTGGGATATAACTAGAGGAGATCTGTGTAGTGAAATCTTCATAGATCATCGAGACTATACTGTTTCGGGAATCAATCGCTGGCTCGATTTTACACTGGAAATAGTGATAGTGAAGGCAGGAATAATTTACGAATGAAATAGTTGCTATTGATCCGGAATGGAACATTCATGGGTTTTTCTTTTGATGAAGGGTATGATAATCTCGATGTAACGATAAAAAAGAAACAAGTAAGTCTTTAGCAGTCATTGAAAATTGAATAAATTAGAAGTATAGGATTAAACCAAAAAGTCTTATTTCAAGCTCTTTCCTACATCTTTGTGCATGAAATGTCGGACAAATTGTTTTCATTTTTTTATAGATTCATATAGAAAGGAGTGAACTTATGGAATGGCTTAAAAGAATGAACAACGCATTGGATTATATTGAAAATAGTCTTGATGACGAGATTGACTATAAAAAGATTGCAGAAGCCGCGTACTGTTCCGAATATCATTTTTCAAGAATGTTTTCGTCCATTGCGGGTATATCGCTCTCCGAATATATTAGACGCAGACGATTAACGCTAGCAGCATTCGAAATACAAAAAAGTGATTTGCGGATAATTGACGTGGCTGTTAAGTATGGATATGTCTCGGCTGACTCGTTTTCAAGGGCTTTTCAGAAAACACACGGAATCAAACCTTCCGATGCACGTAGCAGTGGAGTGCAACTAAAAGCTTTTCCAAGAATCTCCTTTCAAATTTCTATTAAAGGAGATACAGAAATGGAGTACCGAATTGAGAAGCTTGATTATGAATTAAGATTAATAGGAAAGAGCAATACAGTAAAAACGAACCGAGCATTTAAAACAATTCCTACGCTTTGGAACAGTGCAAAAAAGGATGGATTTATGCAAGAATTAATCAATCTGTCGTGGGAAAATCCAAAATGTACACTCGAGAGTCTTTTAGGTGTATGTGGAAAAGAGGCTGCCATTACAGATGAAGAATTCGATTATTTCATGGGTGTACGATATGACGGGGAGCCTCCCAGTGGAATGGAAACTCTTATCATTCCTCCAAGTACATGGGCGGTTTTCCCGAACGTGGTAGAAGCGTGGAAACGTTTATATACCGAATGGGTACCTACCTCTGGATATGAACTTGCTAACTTGCCTTGTATTGAATGTTATTACGGACCAAAGCATAAACCAAGACATGAACTGTGGGTACCTGTTATATCTAAATAATTATGTTTACTATTAACTGTTCATCGAGAAGGGGTGGAAATGGCCAAAAAGGGGATATTTGTTAATATGCTGGCCATTATTTCATTCCCTTTCTTTCCTGTAAAAATGGGAGCTATTTTTCTCATAGAATTTATATTAATGATTTCAATAGCTGGTAACAAAAAACTTAGAGAGACTAAAGATCAGACAGCATGATCATTTATTAAATTGAATGTATGTTTTGTAATGTTGAACGAAGGGGGATTTGGTGAACAAAAAAATAGTGATTTTGTTCGTTTTAATAATACTTGTTATCATGTTTTGGTGGATTTTTAATTTAATAAGCCGTGATGGTGAGTTTACAAAGACGAGCCATGTAACAGCAGGGATAGAACATTTTGAAAAAAGAAAAGCAGTTTTTTTGGGTTATAATTTTTCTTGGAAAGGAATTGGGAAACCCATAATTGAAAAGATTGAATTTCTAAAAAGAGATGGAACAATTGTCGCAAAGGATGAAAATGATTTCCGTATTCAGCCCTTTATAGCAAGCACAGAAAGAATTGGAGTAATTGATGAAGAATACGTTGTTAATGAAGGGTTAGATGTTGATTTAATTCAAGTTAAAGGTTATCAGATAAATAAAAATTTTTATTTAGTATTACGTGTTGAATTCGATGGTACTAATCCGGATAATGATATAAAAATATTAAGAATTACGTATAAAAAATATGGAGTAACACAATATCAAAACATTCCATTCGATGGTGGAGTTATTATGGATGGATGGTGGAGTTATTATGGATGAAATATGATTTTACTAACGAGGGCGTTGATCCAAGAAGGATTGATGCTTTTTTGTTGCAGTTATTTGACAAACGAAGCAGGCAATGAAAGAAGGGAGAACGTATGTCAAGAGGAAAGGTTTCAAAATCACAAGTATTTCACTGACTCTAATCCCCGAATAATGACTGTGGGATAAGGCACGTTGGAACCAAATTAATAGTGATAATTTTTTATGAAATGGAAAAAAATAGTGATTAGGAAAGGAGGATTGTGAATGTCTGTGAAAAAGTGGTTAACAGGATTGGTTGTTTTGCCTGCAATGATTGTAGCTCCTGGCTCAATCGGCGTATTTGCCGAATCGGGCTTAGTAACACAGCCTATGGAGACGGTGAAACCGATTGAGGTTGAGTTGAACGATGATTACTTTAATCCGAAAGTCATCACTATTCCCAATGGAAAAACGACAACTTTGATATTAAAAAACAAAGGTAAGAAAGTGCACACCTTCACCGTGGAAAAGCTCAGAATTGACGCCGAAGTCCAGCCGGGAAATGAGAAAACCATTACCGTGAAACCGGATCAGCCCGGAACATATCAACTGATATGTCGGTACCATTTCAGGCAAGGAATGGTTGGAACAGTAATAGTCAGGTAAAAAGCAGGGCCAGTCGGGCCTTGCTTTTTTAATAGGAAACGGTAATTGGCTATTAAGATCCGACATCATTATAATCAACTAACCGGGGTTTAGTTGAATGTAAATGAAAAAAGGACCTCCAATCTGGAGGTCAAAATTTGTGAATATGGACATTTTTCTTAAAAAAACAGTATTAAAAAAGGGTACACCCTAGGCAGGTAAGTTTTCACAAGCGAGTCCGTCGTTGTCATTTCCGTCAAGTCTGTGAGGGTCTCCTGAACCAGAAGCTTCCATGAAAGCCTGTGCTTCTGCTTGTGTGTCAAAATCCCCACAATCACGGTCAGGACCGTTTGGATCATATTTCAAGCTTCCAGATCCAGAAGCCGGTTTTTCTTCAACAGGTTCCTTCGTAGAAACTACTTGTTCTTCGTAATGATATCCATGATCATGGTCAACGTGAGCATAGCCGGGAATAGACCAAACCCCAATGCCTTGGCTTCTGGCAATTTCTTGTTCTTTATGAAATTCATCGAGCATCGTCAGGTCGTTATAGAGATAAGCAGTTCTAGCTAAACCTTTTCTTAAGAGCATTTCTTGAATCGTTTCATTTCCAACAAAAACATATGCCAACATTCTGCCATAATGATCTCTTTCTTCTGTTCCGAGTTTAAGGCCTACATTTTTCCCTTCAAGCGTATCTTTAACAAACTGTGAAGCTTCTGGCCCATAGGGCTGAACCGGTTCAGAAGGGTGAACCGTTTCTGGCGTATCAACCAAAAGAAGACGAACATCTTCTACTGTGCCATCATCAAATTTTACTTCTAATGTGTCTCCATCAACTACCCTAGTAACCGTAACAGTTACTAGGCTTTTGTCTGTTTCTTTTGATTCAACAGAATCTTCACTTGAAGGCAGCTCAACTAGTTTTTTCCCTGTAGCTTGTTCAGGTACTTCTTTATCCTCAGTTGATTGATCTACACTAGGGTTTTTTTCGTTTTGTTTATCTTGCTTCACTGTATCATTTTTACCTTTTGCTTCATCTTCATTAATAATCTCATTTTTAACTGTTTCCTCATCTGATTTAACCTCTGCGGATTCAGGTTGAGCAAATGAAAGTGCAAGTACAAAACTAAGAATAAATCCAGATGCTACAATCCAGCCAGGCTTTGAAAAGGTAACTCTCCCATTTTTCTTCTGACGGATTTGGTATATTCCGAACAAAATAACAAGGATCGCAATCCATGCCAGTGGGGTTACTACGATTGTAGACAATAAATATAATCCTGCAAAAATAGCAATGATCCATTTAATCATAGGTTTTATAATGTTCAAAATATCACACCCTTTGCAATGCCAGATATTGAGCTTCTCTTTGTATTCGTTTTTCTTCTTTTTCAGCAAGAGCCTTTTCTTTAACATCTGCGGAAACAAATTCTTGTGCAAATAATTTTTTTAAGAAATTCAAAAGTATTTCCCCCTTAAATATTTCATTTTTATACAAATTGGTAAATACCTTTCATAAAATTAAAATTTTATATCATTTTTATTAAATTCCCTTAACAAGGGTAACAAAATCACCAGTAAAATTCGAGAAGAACTTCATTCCATGTAAAACACAGGTTTATTTAGAAGGTAATGGAAATTAGTGTGAACATTTTTAAAGATATTTCACAACAAAATGGTGGTTAATCCATTTAGAATTAACACACCCTTAAACAATTGATTTCATTTTTTAAATGAACTATTTATTTTCTTGGTACTACTTCTTTATTGAAAGTCCTTTTTAGTTCACCAGAATTCATATATACCGTTCCTACTGCAACTAAAAGCAACACTCCAGTAATCACGAATAAGCTTTGAACTGGCAGCATTCCTCCCAAGAAGCCCCCAATGATAGGACCGATCATGCCGCCGATTTGGTTTGAAGTTTGATTCAAGCTAAAAGCTCTGCCACGGAATTCTTCTGGTGTTGTTTTTACAACGAGCCCATTTAATGCTGGGAATACCGCACAGAAAAAGATACCGTACACAAATCGGATCAGAGAAAATCCCCATATTTCAGTAAATAGAATTTGCGCTATTGTACCAATTCCAGCACCTAACAGCCCTATAAATAAAACACGCTTAAATCCTACTTTATCAGCCCATTTTCCCCAACGAGGAGCAAATATAGCACTAGCGATACCAGGCAGTGAAATGACAACACCTGTCAGGAAAGTAGCATACTTTGAAGAACTGCCTAAATCCGCGATGTATAGCGGAAGAATCGGCTCAATTGTCATGATTGAACAACTGACAATCAGTGTTAAGATTAACACAAGTAAGAAGGGCCGATTGCTCAATCCGACTTTAAAATCATTTAATATAGAACCCTTTTCTTTGTTTGGTTTGAAATTTTCTTCTTTTACAAAAAAGATGATCAGAATCGTTGCAATACCAACAATAATCCCTGCCGTTGCAAACGCCAATCGATTTCCGACAAGCTCAGCCATACCACCGCCTAACAAGGGACCTAAAATCATTCCTGTTGCAGAAGCAGAAGATATATGGGAAAGGGCGTATCCTACTTTTTCGCTTGGCGTGTTTGTGCCAATTAATGTAATGGAACCAGGGATAAATCCGCTTAATAACCCCTGAAGCATTCTTAATGCTAATATTTGATAAGGGTTTGTGACAAAAGCCATTAATATATAGATGACAAAAAGGGCAAGTCCTGCACGAATAATCATCGGTTTTCTGCCGTATTTATCAGAAATCATTCCCCAAAAAGGGGTAGCAATCGCACCTGCAAAAAAAGCTGCACCAAAAATGAGTCCTGACCACAGCTCCGTATGGTCGTGCACTCCAATTTCTAATAGGAAGATTGGCAGAAAAGGAATGACCATAGAAAAACTTGCAGCTGTAAAGAAAACCCCAATCCAAAGCACCCATAAATTCCGTTGCCATGTAGGCATGTTTGTTCCATCTCCTAAGAAAAGCAAATGTAATTGAAAAATAATAGCTTAATAGTACCACGAAATTTCTATTCACGAAATATTCAATTTTAGAAATAATTAATTTAGGTGTGAAACAGGGGGACGGTTCTTGCGTTTCATGAAACGCAAGAACCGTCCCCCTGTTTCCTTCTGCAAAAACTAAAAAAAACACCTTCATGTGATTTTTCAACCACGATGAAGGTGTTCTTTTATTAGTTGGTTACGGGCGTCTTACTGGAATCAACAGGGGATGATTGACTATCTTTCATCCGGTTAAAGATCGTTGCCAAGATAGGCCCAGAGATATTATGCCATACACTAAAAATCGCACTCGGTACAGCTGATAACGGCGAAAAGTGAGCAGTAGCAATCGCAGCGCCTAAGCCTGAATTTTGCATACCGACTTCAATAGCAACCGCCTTTTTCTTTGATAAATCCATCTTAAAGAGTTTTCCAAACACATAACCTAATAAATAGCCAAGGACATTATGTAAAATGACAACAGCAAAGATAATAAGTCCAGTTTTTGCGATATTTTGCTGGTTGGCAGAGACCACAGCTGTAACAATAGCTACAATCGAAATAATCGAGACTAGCGGAAGGACCTTGACACTGGCTTGGGCTGGCCGATTAAAAAATTTCTTAACTAATACACCTAGAACAATCGGAACAATCACAATTTGTATGATTGAAAGAAATAGATCGGCAGGATCGACTGGGACCCATTGACTTGCTAGTAATAAAATAAGAGCCGGCGTTACAATGGGTGCAAGTAATGTTGTAACCGATGTAATCGTAACGCTTAGTGCAACATCCCCTTTTGCCAGGAACGTCATAACATTTGAAGCAGTTCCGCCAGGACAGCAGCCGACTAGAATAACACCAACCGCAATTTCCGGCGGCAGCTGTAACCCTTTAGCAAGCAAGAAAGCGAGACCGGGCATTATGACAAACTGACCGACTACTCCAATCGCCACATCTTTCGGACGTTTAAAAACTTCCTTAAAATCACCTGCTGAAAGCGTGAGTCCCATTCCAAACATAATAACCCCTAATAAAAGCGGAATGTGCGGTGCGATCCATGTAAATGCAGATGGCATGAAAAAAGAGAGGACTGCAAATAGAAGGACCCAGACTGCAAACGTGTTGCCGGCAAATTGACTTACTTTCTCTAAAGCTTTCATTTTTTACACCTCTTTAGTAGTTTTAATGATTAAAGTGTTTGTTTATTATATGTTTTTATTAGAATAAAAACAATAGTCAGAATGTTATGCGTTAAAAAATATGGTTGATTTTCTTTTAGAAGAGTCAGTTTTAAATATGATAAAATGATTCAGGAAGATTTCGTTGAATTAATAATTATGTTTTGAACCAATGCTAGCAAAGGAGCTGCTATTGCACCTCCTTTTTCTTTTTTAACAAAAAAACAATACAGCTTAGGAGATGTACATAGTATGAATAAAAAAGACGTTGCAAACATCCGAAAACAGTTCAAACTTGATAACGATCTAATGAATATCTCTGATATCTTTAATGTTTACATTAGGAAGGAAAGCAGTGAGATATTCCATCAAGAGAGTCAATTGTTCGGGATGCTTGACCGCGAGCAGCAGGAGTTATTTCTGAGTAACTTCAAAAAAGTTCTGACAGGTCAGATGGATTCGAAATTATTCGAATTGAAGTTTCAACAAAGGGAAGCAGAGGATCATGGACAGTCTATTCTTCTTCAAGGTTTGCAATCTAGTGAAATAGAAGACTGGAAAGAGCAAATGCTCCGAATCATTGAAAAAATGTTTAAAGACGTCCAATACAAATATGATGTTGTAGTTACCTTCATTCGCGGGAACTATTTTAAACCGACGAAAAATAGAAATGAAGAAGCCGAAGAGAGTGAACGGGATGAAGTCTATCAGCATTCTTTTATTCTCTGCAGTATTAATAAAACAGAAGAACCTCAAAAAACATTGTTGTTTGATTATGTTGAGAAGGTATTTAAGTATAATATTGTCGTAGATTCGATCATCAATCTCACATCTCCGGTGGGAGGATTTTTGTTCCCCTGTTTCACAGAAAACTCAGCAGATGTGAACCATATACTGTATTCAGTTGGCAAACCGAATAAACCAGATTCGCATTTTATTGAGGAAGTATTAAATGGTGAAATGATTATGACCGCACAGGAAGATAAAGAGGTATTTGAGGAAATTGTCAGAGAAGTTGCTGGAGATCAGCTTGATGCTTCCACGCTTGCTAATGTGTATGAGGAAATCAACCGTGTAATGGATGAAAATGAAGAAGAGGACCCGCCGAAACTGGATTATAAAGACGTAGAACGTGTATTAAAAATAAGCGGGGTCGAAGATGTAAGTACTGAAAAGGTTGAAAAGGCCTTTCAAAAGGTCATTGATGACGAAAAGTATGAGATTAAAGCCAATAACATTGTACCGAATTTCAAGTCAAAATCTATTAAGATTGACACGAAAGTAGCGAAAATCTCAATTAGTCCGCAAGATTTAAGATATGTGAAACAGGTTAATTATAATGGAAAACGCTGTTTATTAATCGAGATTGATGAAGATGCAGTGATTGAAGGGTTTAAGATGATTCCAGAGGTATTTTAGAAGGAGTTGGTTTTAAAGATATACAATTAAATAGCAGAGAAATAATAGAGACTGTCAGAGGGCGGTCTTTTTTTTATAAGAAAAATTACTATTTATAGTATCTTCCCTCGCTTCCACTCCTACTTTGAAAAAAATTATAAGATTGACAATAAGTATTGCGATTTGAAATAATACTCATTAGTAACATTACTTAAAAGTAAGTATTATGGAAGGTGATGAGTATTGAATACTGAAATAGGATCAAAAGGAAAAGAAAGCCGCAGGAGATTGCTTGAAACTGCTGCGATTGAATTCGCAACCCAAGGATTTCATGATACAAAAGTAAGTACAATTGTTAAAAAAGCAGGACTGACACAGCCTTCCTTCTATCTTTACTTTACAAGTAAAGAAGCCATCTTCGAGGAGTTAGTAACTAATTTTTACTCTAATTTAAGAAAGCTGACAGAGTCACTTCGCTTAGTAAGTGGAATAGAGCAAATTGATGTCTCAAAAAGAGTATTAGCTGCTGTGGAATCTGTTTTTCGGTTTCTTGGTAGTGACCCTCATTTAACAAGAATAGGTTTTTTTCTCAGTCCAGAAGCGATACAAATTAAAAGTAATTTAACGCTGGTTTTGAAAGAAAACTTACTTGCCGAACAACGGTTAGGCTATTTTAATCCAGAGCTAGATATGGATATCGTGGCTGAATGTCTAACGGGTATGATTGTTCACCTTACAAATTCATATTTGCTGCCTGGGACAAAAGATTCCGAAAGTCTTGCAGCACAAGTGGTAAACCTTTTAATTAATGGGATGCTTCCCAAGTAGTAGATTAAATACAAGCTTCACAAATGGAGTGATTAGATGATAACCATTTTCATGAAAGTTAGTTTAGCCGCTTTTATGTTAATAGGAGGGGTGATAAAGGTCTTACGTGTGCCGTTTCAAGTTGAACATTGGTTGCATTATCGATATCCATTATAGTTTCTTTCTGTTACAGGATTTCTCGAAATCGCTGGGGCACTGGGAATGGTAGGAGGGATTTGGAATCGTAATTTAGCGGTAGTTTCAGGAGTATTGTTCTTCATCCTCATGTTAGGAGCCATTCATGCGCACCTTTTCCGAGCCCGCCAATCTCTCATTATGACGGTTCCTGCAACTATTTGTTTATTTTTCTCTATCATTATCTTTTTTTGGAGTGGAAAGTAAGCTTTAGTCAAAACCCTTCTAGGTTAATTGGAAGGGAAAAAAGGAATAGAAAGTGGTAAGGAAATAGATCAGGAATAGGGGGATATTAGGTGAATCAAACAAATGCATTAAAAGAAACATATTACCAATCTAAATATCAGCTTGCTCAGCATGGGAAACGCAATATTCAAGTATTAAAAAATGCTTTTGAGAATAAGGATGGGAAATTGGAAAGTGATATGTATGGAGCAGGACAGGTGATTGAAGAGTTTCAAGAAAAAATGGCTGCATTATTAGGTAAGGAAAAGGCAGTATTTTTTCCAAGCGGGACGATGGCACAGCAGATCGCCCTACGAATCTGGTGTGATGAAAAAGGTGTAAGAAAAGTAGCTTATCATCCGCTTTGCCATCTAGAAATTCACGAAGAAGATGGGTTGAAAGAAATTCATCATATTGAAACGATCTTGCTCGCTGATAAAAGCCGTGTTATTGAAATGGCTGATGTGGCGGAAATGAGGGATGACGTTGCTTGTCTCCTGCTGGAATTGCCTCAGCGTGAAATAGGCGGTCAATTGCCGAGCTTTGAAATTTTGAAACAGATATCGGAGTATTGTAAAAAGAAAGGGATAAAGCTGCATTTGGATGGAGCCCGCTTATTAGAAGTTCTGCCATTTTATCAGAAGTCCGCAGCTGAAGTTTCAGCTCTTTTTGACAGCGTTTATATCTCTTTTTATAAAGGCATTGGCGGGATTGCAGGCGCAATATTAGCCGGTGACGGGGACTTTATTGCGAATGCGAAGATTTGGAAGAGACGCTATGGCGGGGACTTGATTAGTTTGTACCCTTACATTATTTCAGCTGATTATTATTTTGAGATGAGATCAACTAAAATGGGGCAGTATTATGAGGAAGCAAAGGAGCTAGCCGCGCTATTTAATTCATGCCACGACATTACAACAATTCCACTGGTTCCTGTTTCAAACATGTTCCATGTCCATTTTCTTTATGCTAAGGAGAAAGTGGAACCTGTATTAGCAGAAGTGCAGCAACAAACAGGAATTGGTATAACCAGTTATTTAAAAGATACTGATGAGAATACTTGTTACTTCGAGATTAGTCTGGGAGATCAGTATGGTATTGTGCCTAAGGCAGAGGTTAAACATTCATTTATATTGTTAGATAAACTCATGAAACAAAAATTCAATTAGTAGTACAACAGGTGTGTTCACATTAAGTGAAGGCACTTTTTTTATAAGTTATTCTTTAAAAAAATAATTTTCATTAGCGTATAAATTTTACCTGCTTATTCGTTATATTTATGAAAGATAGAAGAAGATTAGGGGGATTAAATAATGGTACAAAGTCCAATCAAAAACAAAATTAAGTCTGTTTTTATTCCAGTGAGAGATATCGAGAAAGCAAAAAACTGGTATTCAAAAATCTTAGGCATTCAAGATGGGGAGGTTATGTTTGACCATTTATTCGTGGCAGACATGGAAGGCGCTGGGATGGTTCTTGATACGATGCCGATGTGGCGAAATGAATATAAAGAGATCTCTACATTTCATGTACCAGCCATTCAATTTGCTACTGATGACATCCAAAGCTCTTACCAATTCATGAAGGAGAACGGAGTTGAACTTGTGACAGAAATCCAGCATGATCACTTTTTTGTTTTTAAAGATCCAGATGGAAACATGCTGATGGTTTGTCAGGATTAAATAATATTACGAAATAAAGGACCTAACTAGGTCCTTTATCCCTTTTGATTAGCCTTTATTTACGGATGTAAGTTTGTTATTTTTCTTCATTAATATAAACATTGCGACTCCGATTAATACAATTCCAGTCAGAACAAAGCCTTGATTGGCTGAAAGCTCTAATAACCCAGTAACCCCAGATCCAAATACAACTCCGAAGGAAAAGAAGGCGTAAAAGTATCCATACGCTTTGCCGCGGTGTGTTTCGACTGTAGCTTCAATCAATAAGGTGTTAAGGGAGGGAAATAAAAAGGCAAACCCTACTCCATAAAGCGCCATTAAAACATAGAGAATAGAAATATTCTGGCTGCTGCTGATTAATATCAGACTAAGTCCCATCGCTGTCATTCCTGAGCTCAACGTTTTGATCGGCTTTATAATATCAAATAAACGGTTGATCGGAAGTACGAATACAAGAACTGCTACTATTCCAAATGTACTTAACATCATTCCGCTCGTTCGTGTATCAAAGCCTAGCTGATCTACTTTTAATGGCAGCATATACGCTAGTACCCCTTGAGAAAACATCAAGAAAAACGCGCCTGCAAAAGATTTTATGATCAGAGGATTATGGAACAAGGATCGTACTGGCAGACGTTCCAATTGATTTTCACCAGCTGATCTTTTTTGATTTTTCGGCAATAAAAATAGAGCTAATCCAGCCAGTAATAGCATAAATGCAGCTGTCATCGATAAAACCGTGATTTCATTCGTTTGGCTGGCAACAATCCCGCTAAATGCTGGTCCAATGATCGCTGCTAACCCGACAAATGCTCCTGTTAGTGCTGAGCTTTTTCCTTTTTTCTCTCTATCCGCTGAATTAGCTAAGTAAGTAAAAGCGGCAGGAGCAATTAAACCCGCTGATAATCCGTGTAAAAATCGAATCATTAATAAAAGCCATGCGTTAGTAGCTAGAGAGTAGAGTATAAGAATAACCCCGGTCAGGAATAACCCCGTTTTTAAAATAAAGGATGGTCCTCTTTTATCCGTTATAAATCCTGATGCTACATTTCCGACTGTATTGGAAAAAGAGTACATTCCAACGGCTAACCCGGTTAAAAAAGGAGTTGCGCCCAGTGAAGTGGCAAGGGGCGTGATTATAGGAAGCTGTGCAAATAAATCAAAGAAAGAACAAAAGATAATCAGAAAAACAAATACACGAATCATCGAGCCGCCTCCACTTAAAATACTATCTCAATCATCGCTTTTTCTTAAATAATAGGCAAGTATTTCGATGAAGAGGTTTGCTAATTTGTAACAAATGTGATTATATTTCCTTATTTCAATCATTTATATCTTATATAATGAAAGAAAGAGTGCCTCCCTATAAAACAGCTGCTGAGAGATGATAACAGTGATGGCAGTTATATTTTATAAATTTATTGTCTATATTCATATTTTTAGTGCGATTTTATCCATTGGACCTTTCTTTGTGCTACTGCCTCTTCTGAAAAAGTTGCGGAGCGCAGAGATCGAAGAAATCCCACCTTATTTGAATGTCTTCACATCATCCATTAGACTCGTCAAACATGCAGGGCATGTCCTGGTCATTTCAGGAGTGCTGCTTATTTATATGGGTGGATGGCCATGGAGCACTACATGGATTGTCATGACGCTGGTTGTTATGTTTAGTTCGATCATCTTTTTGGCCCGGGCTTTTACGCCGACTATAAAGAAGTTCGCCGAACCTGATTTTGATCAGGGGCAATTAGCTGAAAAACTAAGGAGGTCTGTGTGGGTTTATATTGTTTTATTGTTAGTGATGCTTTGGTTTATGGTAGTTAAGCCGGTATGGTGGTAGAGGTGGTTAGTCTCGGTAGCGGGTGATTTACTCTCGGTAGCGAGTAATTTTATCTTGGTTCAGGTAGATTACAACCCATTAACCTGTTTTTTATTCAATAGGAATTTTTAAACTTCTTAAATCCATCCAATAAACTCTATTTCGAAAGCTTCCTTCTTGTTTTAACTCCATACCCTTTAAAATACGTGTTGCAGCGTGAATGTTATCCACCCCCAAAAACTCCCGGCAATCCCGATTCGTCATCTTCCCGCCGAATAACAAGAACCACTCTTTAACAGCCTGATAATGTGCTACCCTACTCTTATACCCGCAACTTTCACACACCCATTTTTTTAAATGTTTCCGCATCCCGAAGACACCACATTTTGCACACTTTACTCCAGTCTGGAAATCTTTTTTAGAAATGCCATTCGTATTTGCAAGGGGATTCGGTACATAAATGCTGTGACTCTTCTTGATTTCTGAGGTAATCCATTGGAATGTTTTATTGTCTATACTTTTACTTTTATGCTCCTCTAACAATTTTTTAATAAACGCAGGAATTAATTTTGGGTATAAAATTGTAGCTGCAGCTGGGGATTTTTCTACAATTTGTTTGGGGTATGCCGAAACAATAGCTCCAATCACAGGTAAATCAATTCCTCTCTTCATTAACCACGTAGAAAATAGTTCACAGTTTCTCTCAAGTTGGGACACTGGACTATCAAATCCATCTTTACTGCCATCCGGATTGGTTCGAATTAAATGTGGATCGTCATTAAACGTTAAAATCCCGCTAATGTTTTTAACTTCTAAAACCAGCACATAAGAAGGAGTTATTATGGTAACATCTAATTGGAAATATTCACTCAAAAAGAGGTGTAAATCGAAGAATATACGAGTGTCAAAGGAAAAAGGGGCATACCTTAATGTATCTTCAACTCTTTTTTCGCCGCCAATACCTGAGTCTAAAGCAGCGTATCTGTCTAACAAGATTTTATATTTCGGGTGAGTATCAGGAAGCCTGCAAATTGCTGCACTCAAACTGTCCAAACTTAATGACTCTGTTCTAATTTTTACAATTATAGTTAAAGCACCTCCAAGTCTGTTCTAGTAATTTACTACACTTTATACTTTAAAGGAAGGGGAACTGGTTTTGAACTATGAATATATAATTTATCAATCACTGCCTTCTAAAGATATATTAAATAGCATTCAAAACCTGCATAGAACCATTTTCGGTTCATCCGATGATTTGATTAAAAAAATGACAGCTAAACCCAAATTATTAATGATCACCACAATGGAAGATGATAAAGTGATTGGCTATAAAATCGGATATGAATTGGAACAACATAAATTTTACAGCTGGTTAGGCGGAGTGGACCCTGCTTACAGAAATCTGGGTATTGCATCAGTGTTAATGGAAAAGCAACATCAATATTTAAAGCAAAATAGTTATAATATTGTTCAAACGAAAACGATGAATAAATGGCGGAATATGTTAATCTTAAATATTAAAAATGGGTTTGATGTCATAGAAACATATACTGATGAAAAAGGACGCCATAAAATTATTCTTGAAAAAAATTTGCTTGATTAAAAAATTTACGCTCAGAGCTATCAAACTCTGAGCGTTTTCTCTTAATCTATGTTTTATCATTCAACTTGATCCAACCGCTCCCATTTAATCGTCAGCTCAAAAATAATCGAAAACAGCATTCCCATCAACATTCCATTAGATATGAAAGGCTGTATCAGGGCTGGCAGGCTGCTATATATTTCAACGGGCAGGTTCATTAAGCTGACGCCAAATAAAAATGGAATGGCTAATCTAAAAATCGTATTGGATGTAAACGTTGCTCCATTTAGACTGCTATATGCTGTTCCGAATAATTGAAGATAGGAGACTAACAGTACAGCATTTCCAATCGTTATTGGCAACGTTGCCAGGAATGAACCGAATAGCGGGATTAATCCCATTAGAGTTAAAAGTGCGCCCCCCAGATAAAACGGTTTTCGTTCGTAAATTCGCGTGCTTTGTAAAAAGCCAATCGTAGACGTAAATGGCGTATAAGGAACAAGACCAAACCCAGATGCAAAAAACGAATAAATTCCGGTTAAAAGCATTGATTTTCGATACTGAACGGGTTTTGCTTTTTCTTTAAAAATTTTTGCAGCTGAATCAATCGATGCAATTGTATTGCTAATATTCAATAACCCCGTAAAAAAAGTTACAATAATGATTCCTATTTCTAAATTCGGCTTTCCAAGAGGAAACAATTTAAACGATCCACCATTTAGATTGGCAGAGGCTGTGTCTTCAGGAAACAATAATACATATAAAATCCACCCTACAACAATTCCTATTAAAATGGAAAAATTACTAATCAATGTATTGCCTTTTATTTTTAATATAATGACTAATATGACGATGAAGACGGATAATAAGCTTACTGGGATATCGATTGTGCCGTCTGCTTCTTTTCCTAACATTCCTTCAAAAAAAATAAAGATTAATTGAAACGACAGGAGGAATAAGTATACCGAAGCCACCATAGGCGAAAAAATTCGCTGAACCCAAGAAACTAAATTAAAAGTTACGATGAGAAGAGCGGCGACGGCATACAGCAGGATTCCTGTTGCGATCCCTCCGCCAATTTCGGTTAGGCTTAATCCAAGGGCAGAAGCAGAAAGACTTAAGTTAAGCATAACTCCCCAAAAAAGCCCTGAATGACCTTCCATAATTGGATATTGATGACCAAATCTTGCTTGAAGTATACAAGCAATTCCTGTAAAGATAAGAGTGGTTTTAACCATCATTGCAATATCTGCAGCTGGAAGTTCAAAAGCAGTTCCGATGGAGAGAGGAACTACTATAGTATTAGCAAAAATAAAAAATAGCCATTGAATCGAGGAAAAGAGAGTAATAGAGTTCCTCATCATGTCACCACTTTCTACAATTCTAAGAAGATTATTCATGTTTCCCCTACATATTATAGTCCTTTTATTTTATATAGCAATTTCAAACTTCATACCCTACTAAACCTAATTCGTCTTTTCTAAGAAATGGAATTAGTATATAGTAAGGGTTAAGAAATGGGAGACCAAAAAGAATGGGGTTACAATCTTGAATAGACTCGAGTTCATTCGGAATGAAGAAAAGAAATACCATGATTTCTGTTATAACCACTTTTCCTTGTTCGAGGAAGGATCGTGGCTGGCGAAACCAGTCAAAACCGTTATAGATCTCATGTCATTTTTTGAAATCAAAAATAATGTACAAGTGCTTGATTTGGGCTGTGGCGTGGGGAGAAACAGCATTCCCGTTGCTGAAAAGCTTAAAAACAGTTATGGTAAGGTGGTATGCGTCGACTTCCTCGATTCAGCTATTGAAAAGCTGAAGTTCTATAGCCTTCAATATGGAGTCGAACACATCATTCATGCCGAAAAAGCTGATATTGGAACGTATTTTATTGAGCCCCATCAATATGATTTCATTGTAGCTATATCAAGTCTTGAGCATGTGGAATCAGAGAGCGTGTTTGATAAAGTTTTACATAGAATTGCAAGCGGGACTAAACCTGGCGGTATTGCATGCTTTATTATTAATTCAGAGGTTCAAGAGATTGATAGAATCACTAATGAATATCTGGATGCCTTAATGGAAATAAATCTTCTAACTGATTCTGTGCTTGCGAAGTTAGATCATGTTTTTCAGAACTGGAAGGTACTGATGGAGCTTGTAAAACCGCTAGAATACGAGATAACCCGAAATCATAGATCAATTCTGTTAACTACCAATGCGATAACTTTTGTTGCTAGGAAAGGGAATGAAAAATGAAATTATGGCAAGGTGCAGCAGGATTATGTGTTAATAACGAGAATAAAATTTTAATGGTATTGCAAGGGAGACCAGATGAGGAGAAGACATGGTCGATTCCATCCGGACAAAAAAATCAAAATGAAACGTTCGAAGAATGCTGCGCTAGAGAAATGTTTGAAGAAACCGGGTATCAGGTTGAGGTCATGGAAGAATTTTTTGTGAAAAAGGGAGAAAATAGCGAGTGGATTTTTGAAGTTCGATACTTTTATACAAAATGGATAGGCGGGGAAAGGAAATTCCAAGATCCAGATCAGCTAATTTATGATATCGCTTGGAAATCGGCAGATGAGATAGAAAATTTGGAACTAACTTATCCGGAAGATCGGGACCTCTTAAATCGAATCGTTACAAATAAGGGGATAAAATGATTGGTTCTATCCCCTTAGGAAGTGCTACTTTTCTTCAAGTTCATCAATCTCAACAATCGATCTTTCTTCCAGCGGGCCCCTTAAATGAACAGTGGCGGTTCGGCCGTCTTCATTTAAGGCATCAATCCAAACTGAGGTTCCATTATAAAGAACCTCAATATCTGCTGATGATGATAAAATCTGTTTTACCCGTTTTGCATCCATATTTTTCACTCCGTTTCAATCGTTTTTATTTGAACATCACTTTCAGCATCTTCAACATTTGTAATGTTTACCGCCGAATCCTCATCCAGAATAACATCCCGATCCGGTAATGAATTTAAATAATACGGAGGCAATTGTTTATTACGCTTTTTATGATTTGTTTCGGCTGAAGCGTTTTTATCTTTCGCATCTTCGACATTCATTTAAACAGCAACAACTCCTTTTTTAATCTAGGTATAATTTTTCCAAATTACCTATTTTTATTAGTAATAAAAAATCATTTATTTACAGTTAAGGAGCATTGTCATGTCAAAAAGTATAAATACTGCAGCTATCATTCGTACGGCTGTTTTAGAAGATGCTCAAGCCATCCTGCAAATTCAAAAAGAAGTAATCGCTGAAAGAGACTATTTAATGAGTGTCCCAGAAGAATTTAACCAGACGTTAGATCAACAGAAGAATTGGATTAAGAAAATATTAGACAATGAGAGGGAAACCATCCTTGTTGCTGAAATAGATAATGAAATTGTAGGCTGGATAGCATTTTTATCTAACAGCCGAAAACGACTATCTCATGTAGGTTCCTTTGGCATCATGATCAGAAAGGATTACAGAGAGAGGGGAATCGGTCGAATGCTGATCAGCGAACTGTTAAGCTGGGCGGCACACAACCCTTTTATTGAAAAAGTAAGCCTTGGTGTATTTTCAACAAACACGAGAGCGATAGCTTTGTATAAGAGTATGGGATTCATTGAAGAAGGCAGAAAGAAAAAAGAAGTAAAAGTCAGTGAAACGGAGTATTGGGATGATATTTTGATGTATAAACTGGTTTGAAAAATGATAGGGAGGTGCTCCGATGGAAATTAGAAGATTAACCCCATTTGATGCGGAAATATATAGAGAAATAAGACTGGAAGCTTTAAAGCTGAATGCAGAAGCTTATTCCACTAGATATGAGGATGAAATAGAGAGACCGATCAAGATTTATCAAGAACGGTTTCGGTCGAATTACTCTTTTACATTAGGTGCGTTTGAGAGTGAAAAGCTTATAGGCACCGTTACGGTGATAAGAGAGCAGCACCTAAAATTACATCATCGAGTCAACATTGTAGCTATGTATGTGAAACCGCATGTCCGTGGCTTAGGAATCGGTAAAGCCTTGATGAATGAAGCGATTCAGAGAGCGAGAGAGTGGGAGGGTGTGGAACAAATTCATTTAACTGTAGTCTCTAGCAATGAATCTGCTCGTAAACTTTATTCTGCATTAGGGTTCCAAGTGTATGGAACTGAAAAGCAGGCCATGAAATTAGGAGATACCTATTGGGATGAGGAAAGAATGGTATTGTTTTTGTAAATAATCAGCTAATAAAAGGGGAAATCGATATGCTTAAAGGAAATAATATTTATTTAAGATTTTTCGAAGAGTCTGATACAGAAGAGTTATTGGCTTTGGAATTGCGCAATAAAGATTTTTTCAAAAAGTATAACACGACAAAGAAGGATTCGTTTTATACACTAGATGGGCAATTGCAGCGAATCCAGAGAACGACTGAGATGAGAGAAAACGATCAGTTTTATTTATTTGGAATATTTTTAAAAGAAACAGATAAATTGATAGGTGTGGTGATGCTTTCGGAAGTGGGGCGCGGGCCATTTCAAAACTGCTGGCTCGGTTATTACTTGGATCAAAGTCACAATGGTAAAGGCTATATGACGGAAGCAGTGCGTATAATTGTGGATTATGCTTTTGCAGAATTAAATCTTCACCGAATCGATGCCGGAGTCATGCCTCATAATGTTGGATCGATTAGGTTGTTAGAAAAAAACGGATTTCATAAAGAGGGCATTGCCAAAAAGAATGTGTTAATTAACGGTGTTTGGGAAGATCATCAAACCATGGCGATCATTAATGAGAATTGGAGATGGGAAGAGTAAAATTTTCCTTTTCACTTTTGCTCGATTATGGCATAATAAGAAAAATTACACGAATGAAAAAGCGATGATGAGAAAAGTAGACGGATTTTCTTCTTTTAACAGAGAGCCCCTGTAGAGCTGAAAAGGGGTAAAGAAGGACCCGCGCGAAAATGGTCTCTGAGCTGCGTAGCCGAACTTCATTTTTGGACTTAGGCTATGACGAGATTTGGCACTCGTTACTAATGTCAGAGTATAAGAGCTGTTTGGCTCCGTACTTTCAGAGGCTAATTATGAGAGTAATTAGCAAATTAAGGTGGTACCACGAGACTAACCTCGTCCTTAGACATTTGTTGTCTAAAGACGAGTTTTTTTTATTTTATTTTTGGCTTTGTTGAGTATACATGTTGGTTTTCTTCAGCAAGGGCAGTTTTTAGAGGACATAGGTTCCGTTATTTAGCCAAAAAGCAAGGTTTTTTCAAACTACGCGGACATACATTCCGTTATTCAGTGTAAATCAGGCGATTTTCTTATCAAAATTCGTAAATAACGAATCTCATGTCCTCCAATTTATAATAACCGATTATTTTAAGCAAATAACGGATCCTATGTCCGCTTCGAGAGCACGAAGTAGCGATTGCCTTTTCTTGTTTGAAGATCTGGATCAACATCACCGATCAGCAGAGTCTATTTTTAAGGAGGAATTATAATGAGTATTTTTATTGGAGGCGCATGGCCTTATGCAAACGGGTCCTTACATCTTGGATACATCGCGAGTTTACTTCCCGGAGATATTTTAGCAAGATATTACCGGTTAAAAGGGGAGCAGGTGCTTTATGTTTCAGGCAGTGATTGCAACGGAACTCCTATTTCAATCAGAGCTAAACAGGAAGGAGTATCTCCACAAGAAATTGCCGATCACTTTCATAATGAATTTAAGAGCTGTTTTAAAAAATTAGGATTTACTTATGACTGTTATACAAGAACTGATACACAGTTTCATCATCAGGTCGTACAGAACATTTTCCTGCAATTGTTAGATAAAGGTTATATCTGCAAGAAAACAGTAGAGCAGGCTTATTGTCAGACATGTGATCAGTTTTTGCCAGACCGATATGTAGAAGGGATCTGTCCTCATTGTGGAAAAGAGGCGAGGGGTGACCAGTGCGACCATTGCTCTACTATATTAGATCCACTTGATCTTTTAGAAAAGAAATGTAAATTATGTGGGGACAACCCAATACCCAAGGATACAGAGCATTTTTATTTTCGTCTAGGTACGTTTCAGAAGGAGCTTGAAAAATATGTAACCCATGCCAGTGTAAATCATCTTTGGCGCAAAAATGCGGTTCAAATGACGGAAAGATTTTTAAAAGAAGGACTGCACGATCGGGCAGTTTCAAGAGATCTCCCGATTGGGGTCAGTGTACCTGTTGCCGGTTACGAAGCTAAAAAGATATATGTTTGGATTGAAGCAGTCTCGGGCTATTATTCTGCCAGTAAAAAATGGGCTGAAGAGCAGAATCGGGATGATTCCGCATTTTGGAGCGGGGAAACTGTCGCTTACTATGTTCACGGTAAAGATAACATCCCCTTTCATTCGGTTATTTGGCCATCTATTTTATTGGGAATTGACGTGAAACCTTTGCCTACTCATATTGTGTCCAATGAATATCTGACATTAGAAAAACACAAGCTTTCAACCAGTAAAAACTGGGCGGTATGGGTGCCAGACATTCTTGAAAGATATCATCCCGATTCGATCCGCTATTTTTTAACGATTAATGCTCCCGAAAATAGGGATACCGATTTTACCTGGCGTGAATTTATATACAGTCATAATAGTGAGCTTTTAGGTGCCTATGGAAACTTAGTTAACAGGACGTTTAAGTTTATTGAAAAATATTTTGATGGTGTTTTACCAGTGGGTTCAATCGATGAGGATATTCGTAAAAAGACAGAGGAGCTATACAACTCAGCGGGAACTTATATAGAGAAAACCCATTTTAAACATGCACTTGAAGAAATCTTTCAGTATATTCGATCAGCCAATAAATACTTTGATAACCAAAAGCCATGGGTGCAAATTCACGAAGATCCAAGCAATTGCCAAAATACCGTTGCTACTTGTGTCTTTATCATTGGAAACTTATCTCAGCTTTTGCAGCCATTTTTGCCGTTTTCGAGTCATGAGGTGAAAAAGCGTCTCCAGTTGGGGAAAGGAACCTGGAGTCCGGTTGACATACCTCTTGTCCGAATTGAAAAGTTTGAACCGCTTTTTCAAAGAATTGATATTAATCAGATTGATCTGGAATTAGAAACATTAAAGAATCAGTCGTATAATTGACACGTTTTAAAAGATTGAAAAGATGCATTTTAAGAGAGCTCCTCTTGTATTTGAGGGGAGTTCTTAATGATATATTAGAAAATAGAAAATAATTTAAAGAAGAAAGCTGGTGTCTGCCTATGAGCGATATAAAAGAATTACTTCGAAATATTAAAACTTTAGCAGGTCCGTTACCTGAATTTGAAATCCATCATGCTCCCCAAAAACCTCACCCATTATTTATTAAATGGATTAAAGAGGCTCTAGACGCAGAAGTGTCTGAACCTCATGCGATGACACTATCGACCGTTGATTCCAATGGTTATCCTGATGCAAGGGTTCTTATTTTAAAAAATATCGATGAAAAGGGCTGGTATTTTGCAACAAGCTCAGATAGCAGGAAAGGACAACAATTAATGAACAACCCTGAGGTAGCCTTAACCTTTTATTGGCCGAAACTCGGCAGGCAAATCCGGATAAGAGGGACTGCGATACATACCGGAGAAAACGCTAGTTCAAAGGATTTTTTAGAAAGAGGCAAAATAGCTCGTGCTATTGCTATGACTTGTAAGCAAAGCGAGGTTTTACCCGATCCAGCTGAAATCGAAGCTGAGATCCAGAAGCAATTAGAGCAAATGAACGAAGAACCAAATCTGGCTTATAACCGTTGGACCTTGTACTGTGTAGAGGCAAAAGAAGTAGAATTCTGGCAAGGAAATAGTGACCGTAAACATATACGACTCCAGTATCGGCTGGAGGACATTAATTGGTCTCAAGAACAGCTTTGGCCATAAGAAAAATTTGATAGTAGATTGAAATTTTACAAAAATATTTCAATAAAAAATGCCTGCTATTAAAAAATTTAAAAAGGGCCAAATATAAATCGGCCCCGGCAGAAGAAAATAATTGTCATCAATACGAAATTGCTTATTAAATTTTTTTAAATACGCGTACAGTCCTATTGAGGAAATTATTTTCTTCGATTTGCTTTAAACCTAACGGCTCAAATAAACTTTTGTAATTTCGCGGAAAATGCCTTCCTGAAACACCATCCTCAGATTCAATAGTGATTAAGTAGGATTTGGTGATCCTAGCTATTTCTTTGAATATCCAATTACTTTCGTAATGAATGTGTTCAAACACTGCCATTGTAAATACCACGTCAAATCCTCCAGTTTTAAAATCAGTTACAATCTCTTCAATGGGTGCATTATGAATTTGAGCTGTATTTGCTAACTCAGGATATGTGCTTTTTAACAGGCTGACTGCATTTTCACTAATTTCAATGCCTGTTAGATTTTTGTATCCTTTTCTGAGGAGATAGTTTAGATTTCTGCCCACGTTACAACCCGGTTCCAAAAGTGTAGCGCTCAAATCTGCATATTTTTTAATAAGCTCATGCAGATATTGGCTGCGTTCGATGGGGGCAATATAAGCTTCGGGAAGATTGCCTTCTTCCTTAGGATCTTTCCAATAGTTATGAACTGCATCCAGACTCAGTTGTTCATCATTGCTCAATTGAATTCCTCCTAAAAAAATATGTTTTACCATTTATCATATAAAGTAGTGTAGACGCAGGGAAGTGCGTATGACTATGCCCATTTGAATGGGTTTATATTTTATAATTACTAAAAGACAAGCAGAGGTTATGCCAACGGGTTCCGTTAGCATATCGCAAAAACAAAAGGTACACTATAAAATGTATATCAAAAAGCACCGCAATGTGCAGTGCTTTTTGCAAATAAAATAGCCCAGTCATTTAACTGAGCTATTTCCTGTGTTTATTTTCAAGGCTTTTTGAACTTATGTTGCGTTGAAGAAGGTTTCCTCAGTTTCCTTTTCTGGAACACTCCAAATAAAATAATTCTTGGTATAAAGTCTTGTCTCGATAACGATTTGTTCTGCTTCATTTTCAAAAATCAGTCCAGAACCCATCTGTTCTTTAAATGCCCATCCACGTTCACTCATATATTTTTTTACAACTGAATATCTATCATCACTTGATTTAATTTCAGAAATAAATCGGTTAGTAGCATTAGAAAACTCTACATACTCGGCATTTGTAAATTCGAGTTTTATAATTGATGAAATAACTGGAATAGGGTTTCCTTCCTGAAATAAAACATTACCAAATGTACCTACAAAGAATCCTAGAAAAGAAAAAGTAATTATTAAGGTAGCAACAACCGTAATAATTTTGTTTTTTATCCTCTTCACTAGTTTTCTTTCGCTGTTATCAGAAGGTTTATCTGTGTTTTCTAAAGCATTAGGTATATCGTGTTTTATTTCATCGTATATTTCACTGCAACTATGACATACACTTAAATGACCTTTAACCAATTTATTACTTTCTTCACTCGTTAATCCATCGATATAGGACGGCAATAAATCTTGTATCACATCACACTTTATACTCATTTAATTTCCCCCTATTTTAAAATCTCTCTTATCTTTTGTTTCCCTCTATGAAAATTAACTCTTGCCCAATTCTCACTTTCTTCAAAGATAATACCTATTTCTTTAAAACTTAATTCATTGAAACTACGGAGAATAACGACTTGTTTGTAAGGCTCTTTTAATTGTTGAATGGCTAAATGTAACATTCTCTCTTGCTCTTCCTTCACCCAAATATTTTCGGGGGTTGAAAAGTCAGCAAATTTCACATCATTCTCATCAAATTGATCGTTATTTATTGTGTTATTTTTCAAGTATTTGTAGTAGACATTCTTCCCAATTTGATATAACCAAGTTTTTATTGTGGATTTACCTTTAAAACGATGAATTGATTTAAATGCCTGAAAAAATGTTTCTTGAACCAATTCCTCTGCCAATGAACGGTCATTGGTCAGGTAAAACAAATAATTGTATAATTGCTTTGAATAAAGTTTGTATAATTCCCTAAAGTCTTTCAATTTCTACCCCCTCACAATGTTAGTACCGTTTTTTTATGTTTCGTTACAAAAAAATTAGTTGTTTAGCATTGGCAATTAATTTCACATAATTTAACTTTATTCCATTTCAACTATCCAGCCCCCATTGTTAAACCATCACACACCAGATGGAACTCCTTACAATGTTCAAAAATCAAATAAGATTGAACACCTTATTGCGATGTCGGACCGAGGAAATCGTTATATTGATGTTATTACGGATACTTTTAAACTATCGGGTGAGCTGACGAAATAATGAAGTTTCCCTTCTTGTATTTCTTCAACAAAAGCCTTTTTGATAGCACCCTTCAAAACCATATCTGCATCGCTTACTACATGCCATTTATCCGTGTTCACCAGTTGCTTAATCAAGAACATTTGAGCAATAGCAGTATAGGTATGATTAACGTGTAATCTATCTACATATTTAGCTCTCTTTTGGAATTCATGCATCTCTAGGTAGTAATCGGATGAACCCTGCGTATCGTTGGGTGTTGGTTTCAATGGGTAATAAGAATACTTTGTATTTCGCATTCTCTCTTAGTTCCACAGGTAATGGCATCTTTATAAAGTTCAGTATTCTTCTTAATCTGTTTAAAATCAATAGCCCAATCATATTCGACATCCGCTCTAAATACATAACGAAATCACGATTCACTAGATGCCTTGCGCTAGCTCAGTTTTCTTTTTTTTATCTAGTGTTATATCAACTGCTAATAAGTCTTAGATAAATGCCCCTTTCTAATAATCTCAATATAAGCGTATGTACATTTTTGGAGATAGGCGAAAAGGTTGTACCCTTTAAAACCTTATAAACATACATTTATTAAGGAGTGATTTCTTGAAAGGGGAAGTTTCATGAAAGCCGTTATACTAGCTGGAGGATCAGGGACTCGTTTAAGTCCATTCACCAAGATTATCAATAAGCACCTTCTCCCAGTTGGTTCTTATCCAATGATTTATTGGCCAATAAAAAGATTAAAACAGGCAGGAATTAATGAAATTTTGATTGTAACCAATGAAGAGGATTTAGTTTCATTTAAAAAAGTTTTAGGTGCAGGTGAGGAGCTGGGAGTTATATTGTCTTATACCATTCAAAAGGAAAAGGGTAAAGGTATAGCCAATGCTTTAAACTGCGCAAAAGATTTTGTCGATGATAAGTTTGTCGTTTTGTTAGGGGATAATTTGTTTGATGATGATTTAAGCCCCTATCTAGAGGACTTTAAAAAAGAAAAGTACGAGGCCAAAGTGCTTTTAAAAGAAGTTAAGGACCCAAAGAGATATGGAATTGCCTTTATCGATGAAATCAAACATACGATAATATCAATCATTGAGAAGCCAAAGAATCCTATTTCTAAGTATTGTGTTACAGGCATCTATTTTTATGACAGAAACGTATTTGGCTTAATCCAATCTTTGTCACCATCTAAACGGGGAGAACTGGAGATTACCGATTTAAATAATCTATATATTAATAGAAATGAACTAAATTATGATATTTTAAAAGGCTGGTGGCTTGATGCGGGTACTCACGAAGCTTTGTTTGAAGCAAATAAACATTTTTTTGAAGGAGAATAAAGTTGATGGGGGATTATAGACAAAAAGAAATTTTAGTTACTGGCGGTGCCGGTTTTATCGGTTCCAATTTTATCGAATATATGCTTAACCATACTTCTTATAATATCACCAATGTAGATAAATTAACCTATGCTGGCAATATGATAAATACGAAGAGTTTTTATACAAATAGCAGATATCGTTTTTTTCAATGCGATATTGCAAATAATGAACAGCTTAAAGGGGTATTCGATAAAAATTATGATGCGATTATCAATTTTGCAGCAGAAACACATGTTGACCGGAGCATTAAAAATGCAGCCCCTTTTATTGAAACGAATATTAAAGGCACATTCAACTTATTAAACTATGTTTTACATGGAAAAGCAGATCAATTTATTCAGATTTCTACAGACGAAGTATATGGTTCATTAAATGAAATTGAGCCATCCTTTACCGAAAATTCACCTTTATCTCCTAATAACCCCTATTCTGCAAGTAAAGCGTCTGCTGATTTGTTAGTACGGTCCTATTACCAGACCTATCATCTCCCAGTCATGATTACACGTTGCAGCAACAATTTTGGCCCTCATCAGCATACCGAAAAGTTTATTCCAAAAATCATCCATCATGCGTTACAAGATAAGGACATTCCACTATATGGCGACGGGAAGAATATTCGAGATTGGTTATACGTTGAAGATCATTGCAGAGCTATTTATATGGTTCTTGAGCATGGAAAACCTGGTGAAATCTATAACATCGGGGGAGCTTGTGAAAAAACAAATAAGGAAGTCATTCTATTTATTTTAGATATACTGGGTAAATCAACAGACCTAATAAGATATGTTACTGATAGAAAGGGTCATGACCGGAGATATTCCATTAACTATGAAAAAATAAACTATCAAATTGGCTGGCGGCCAACTGTCTCGTTTGAGGATGGAATCGAACAAACCATAGCTTGGTATAAAAATAATCTGGGGTGATTAGGTGAGGATTTTGGTTACAGGGGCAAACGGGCAATTAGGCAGGGAAGTAATTAGTCAGTTTTGTAAGAACTATGATGTGATCGGTTTTGGGAAAGAGGAATTAAATATAACCAATGAAGATGAAGTACGAATTGTCATAAATAAAGTCAATCCCAACGTGATTATTCATACCGCAGCCTATACCTCAGTAGATGGATGTGAAACCAATATAAGACTTGCGTACGAAGTAAATACCATTGGAGCCGCAAATGTTGCGCAAGCTGCAGGAGATCATGCAGCCAGGATGTTCTATATAAGCACAGACTACGTTTTCAATGGGGAAAAAGAACTGCCTTATCTGGAATATGACATGACCGATCCATTATCTATATATGGAATAAGTAAGCTAGCAGGTGAGAACGTGGTGAGGAGATTATTACCTAATAGTACGATCATCCGTACCTCGTGGTTATATGGACATGGTGGTAAAAATTTCGTCAACACCATGCTGCAATTTGCTAAAGATAATAAAAAGGTAACCGTTGTGGATGACCAGATTGGCAGTCCCACCTATACGGCTGACTTAGTAAAAGTCCTATTGGAATTAATCGATAAGCCCGGGGGGATCTATCATGTAAGTAATACAGGTTCATGCAGCTGGTTCCAATTTGCGAAAACGATTTACAAAGAAGCAGGTAGTGACCCCGAATTAGTGTCACCGTGTACAACTGCGGAATATGGATCTCAAGCAAAAAGACCAAAATATTCCGTTTTGGCCCAAAGTGAGTTAGAAAGGGTAAACATCGTACCGCCGCGAAAATGGGAAGAAGCTTTAAAAGCATATCTAGGAAAGGAGTCAGCCAATGATTGAGGGTGTAAAAGTAAAAAAATTAATCAAGCATTGTGACGATCGCGGCTTTTTTATGGAGCTTGTCAGGGATGATGAAGACTTGCTTTCCCGTTTTGGTCAAGCATCTATGTCTATGAGTTATCCGGGTGTTATTAAAGCATTTCACTATCATGAAAAGCAAGATGATGTGTGGTTCTTTCCATCAGGGAATGCTCAGGTTGTTCTCTATGACTTACGAGAGGATTCCCTAACAAAAGGTCAAACCGATGTTTTTTATATGGGTGAAGAAAATCCGATTGTACTAGTTATTCCCAAAGGTGTGGCTCACGGTTATCGGGTCTTGGGCAATAAACCAGCTGCCATCATTTATTTTACAACACAATCCTATGATCCCAATAATCCGGATGAGAAAAGGATCCTATGGGATGATCCTATGATAGGATTTGACTGGAAAACTAAATATAGATGATTAAACAAAAAAATATACCCCTACTTTGTCCAATTTATAAAAATTCGGTTGTTCATACAAGCCAAAACCAAAAGTTTTAAATACAATTTATTATATTCTCATAGAAAGGGGATTAAACTTTTGTATATTTCTTCAACTGGACAAGTAGGGGGATTACTAAATCTTAGTACTCTTCGGATCGACCTTATGAATAAGACGGTTGAAACACAAGTAGTGAATCTTTTGATTTTTGATACATCTGTTTCACCTAAAGCCACAGTATTTGATGAAACTTTTAACATGCCGGCTAGCAGTGGTACTTTTCGGAACTTTACCCCTACAATCTTTCCTGATCAGTATGAAGTTGTAATCCGAGCTAATACTCCTAATATCGTCCCTTTTATTACAGGTACAGCAGGTGTTATAGGGACTCTTGATGCTAACGCAACATTTAAATCTGGGGATTTTTTCAGATGGGAACTTCCAGGCGCAATCGTTGAGCTTTAAATCTAATCTTCTAAGTATTAATTAGAACTTTGGAGAAAAACTGCCTATTCCTTATTATTAAAGCGAATAGGCAGTTTCTTTTTATACTCTAAGAAAGAATAAAATTTTAACAAAGAAGTAAATTCGACGTAGATAAAATTTTTAGGAATAAAGTACGACGGCCAGGATGGCCAAGTCGAGAGAGGCCATAGGACGTGGCGTTTCGAGCGTGATAAGAGCAACTAGGCAATTACCTGCGCCTAAAGGCTTGGCGCTAGCCAAGTTATTCTTTAAAGGAACCTGCATCTACCAGCCAAAATCAGCACCTAAATATTTATAAAGCTCAAGGTTAAAGGGCTTAAAATATTCTGCCAGTTCGTTTCTAAGCTGTAAGTCCAATTCAGGGTAATCCCCATTGTTATCTTTTTTATAATAGGTAAGATCGTATCTTGGCAATCCTAAAAATTCTAATACACGTTGAAATGTATTCGCAGGGTTACAGTAAAATTCTTCACTTTGTATAATCAGAAATTGTTCCTTTGGAAAAAGATTCATCCAAGTCTTTAGCTGCTCAACATAGCGGCCTCTTGCTAAATAAGAATAGTACTGATAAGTGGTACTGTGATAATTTTCATTCTCTAGCATCCTTTTTAATTCTGGTTTTAACCGGGATTCTTCCTTTTGGATGGCCGCTTTAAAAGATAGAGTTTCTTTTCCCATTCTGCCTATAAGATGATAGTGGGAATAGGCGCGATCTACTGGATTTCTTAACAAAATAATCAGCTTTACTTTCGGCATCAAATCAAAGATTCTATTAGGCGCATGTGGATGAAATATATAATAAGGACTTGCTTCTCCAGTTATACCATTTTCTTTAGGTTTTAAAGCTAAGGGAAATTGTCTGCAGTACCATTCCCAGCCTTTATTAAAATGGATATCAAAAAAATGAATTTCTTTAGTTTGGGCAGGAATAATTTGAGGATGCTGGATCAAATAGTTATACAAAGAAGTGGTCCCGCATTTTTGCGCACCGATAATCAAAAAATCAGGAACAAACAGCTTGGAGCTGTCATCATGCTGGATTTTTTCCATTCATTTCACTCCTTTGTAAAGATCATAAACATAATGCGTTCTGCTGAATAAAAAATAAAAACACAACAAGCGCACCTAGTCAATCCAGGACGCTTGTTAACAAATTGAATAATATAACTGATATTTCAATTTAACTTTTAAAATTTTGCTTGTTTTAATCTTTTTTAACGAGTTCATTTAATTTTATCAGTTCCTTTTTTAATTGTTCTTTATCACCTTTTGCTCTTATATAATGCATTCCATTTGCCCTCAATTGATACCATGTATTTAAATCTTGATAGCATTGTATAACCTTTTGGGCAAAGGAATGCGGGTTTCCTCCAATCAAGGCTACATCTTCATTGATTTCTAATTGATTGGCTATTAAAGGAGATACCACGGTTGGCAATCCGTGTGAAAATGCTTCGTAAGCTTTCAAGGGAATTCCTGCAGCATATCTTGTTGGTATAACAAAAACCTTGCACTTATTGTAATATTCCCACAAATTATCGACTCTTCCGGTTACGATAACATGTTCTGAAGCTAGTTGTTGAATCGATTTTAAATAATTAGTACCCACGATCCATAGTTTTGCTCCAAGTGTCTTATAAATAATAGGAAATATTTCTTTCACAAAATATTGCATGGCATCCTCATTGGGAGATGGGGAAGTAAGAAACCCTCCTACAAATAAAATATCCTTTCTTTCAATAAAAGGAGCAGGTGTTACATTTATATCAACCGAATGACTGGCAATTAAAACAGGCTTGTTGCTATATAATCTGATCAGTTCCTTTTCAGGTTTGGAGACGGTAATTACGATATCAGACTTATTAATCAGGTTAATTTCATTTTTAATCATGGCTTCTTTCTTTTGCTGGGATAAATTCGTCCCATGTAAGCCAAGTCGCAGAATTTCACGATGTGAATACAAAGCTTCTGCATCATATATGATCTTTTGCTGATGATTAATGGAATGAATCATTTGGCCAATTTCTTTCATATTATGTGGCCGGCTGATCCAGATGGCATCATAAAAATCTTTTCTTTTTGAATAAAAATCGCCAAAATTTAATTTTTCTTGGATTAAATTATAAAATACTTCTATGCCTTTTTGCTGTAGGTTCGTGGTGTGTGGTTCGGTCTTTTCTGGACTTTGTAAGGGGAAGAAGGTTACTTGATACCCAAGCTCAGAAAGGGATTGTAAGATAGAAAAAGTTCTAGGATAACCAGACCCAAGTTCTAAAGCAGGAATTCGGTCATCCACTACGAGTATTTTAAGTTTTTGACGATTAATTTCTCGAAAATATTCCGCTCTTTGATATACCGGAGGGGGAAAGACTTGGATTTGTTGTTTCCATTTATAATAAAACTTTGCTTTATTCTGTACTTGTAATTCAATTGCTTTTTGGCTTGTTGAACTTCCAAATTCATGATGAATGACTTTGGCTTTCGGCTGATACATGACTTTATACCCTAATTCTCTTATTTTCATGGAAAGGTCCACTTCTTCATAATACGCAGGCTGAAATTGTTCATCAAACATACCTGCCTTATTAAATAACTCTTTATTGATTAATAGGCATGCCCCCGAACAATAATAAACTTCCCTGACATACGAATACTCGGGAAGCTCAGGATTAGCTCCTCTCCCATATCCTAAGCAAGACCCATCATTAAAAATAATACTTCCGGCTTCCTGGAGATTTCCATTCGGATAGATTAATTGAGCCCCTACGATCCCAATTTTTTGATCACTCTCCATTAGCTCAACAAGGTTCTTAAGCCAGTCTTTTTGCACTTCTGTATCATTATTTAAAAATAATAAGTACTTTCCTTTGGCATAACTTGCTGCGGTATTGCAATTTTTAATAAATCCTTTATTGATTCCATCTCTAATCACTCTAATGTTTTGAAAAAATTTATTGATTTCTGTTGTTTGATCACTGGACATATCATCTGCGATAATTACTTCATAATCGACCCCATTCGTATTTGCATTTATGGATTTTAAACATGCATACGTATAATCCCACTTATTATAAACTGGAATAATAATAGAAACTAACGGGTTATGACTTTCTGGAAACGTTACTTGGCCTGAATAAGCACCCAACCATTCTCCTTTTTTTGCCCTCTCCCCATTTTTTGCATTTATATTTACTAATAATCCAGGTTTATATCCTAATTCTTTTTTCATGTCTGTTCGTATTTCATGGTCAGATCTGTCATAATTCCAAATTCTTATTTGATCCAGCTTACCAATAAAGCCCCCATATGATTCTAAAGCCCCAATGACTCCGGAAGGAAAGACATTTTCTTTTTGGCTCATTAACCCTTGTTTCACAAACCTTCCATTTAGATACAACCTAGGAATTTTGTTTTTTACAACGATAGCAACATGTGTCCAATCTCTTAAAGTAGTGCGATATACTAATGTTGCTGGAAAATAATGATAACCATGTTCAAAAACGGCTATTCCGTTTCTCCCTACAGATACACCAACTCCAGCATTTTTTCCATCTATTCCTCCATATCCTGCCCCAATTGCCCAATTTTGTCCTTTATGTCCAGAAACTAAAGAAGTTGATTGAAAGGGAAACGAAATACTAGCATTTGGGTTTACCCAAAATTCATAGGTGAACGTGTTTTGGACATTTGCAAAAATATGCTGAATTTTTATTTCTTCATGACCGCTAAAGTGGATACCTTCTAAATTCATCCTTTTTGATACTCCTTTCGTCTATCAAAAAAAGAATCGTACTACGAATACTTTTCCTCTCTTTATAAAATGTTCGTTTGTACATATTTGATTGGATAAAACAACTAGTTATCTAAGAAATATCGGTCTAATATTAGGCATTTAAACTTTACAGACCTCTTGAGGCAAGCATACGATATTTTGATTCTTGTAAAGCTTATGCATAGGATGGAAAAACGGGCATTGAAAGAGGGAATTAGACGTGTTCTTTAAAAATAAAAAAATATTAATCATAGGCGGGACAGGGACAATCGGCAAAAATTTGCTTAAACATATTCTCATGGAAGAACCAAGTGTAGTTCGCTTATTTAGCAGAGATGAATTTAAACAGTTTCAGCTGCGAAATGAAATGGGCGATCGCGAGGATATACGCTTCTTAATTGGGGATGTAAGAGACTATAGCCGATTGCTAAATGCAATGGAAGATATTGATTATGTCTTTCATGTCGCTGCTATGAAACATGTACCTGCCTGTGAATATAATCCATATGAAGCCGTATTAACGAATATAGTAGGGACCTATAACGTCGTTAAGGCAGCGATAGAAAAAGGAGTCATGAAAGTTGTATTTACTAGTTCCGATAAGGCTATTTCGCCTACGAATACCTACGGAGCTACCAAATTAACAGCCGAGAAGATTATCCAATCAGCTGAATATACAAAAGGAAGGGCTGTTACGAATTTTTCAACTGTCCGTTTTGGTAATGTAATGGGATCAAGAGGGTCTGTTATTCCGCTGTTTATTAAGCAAATTTTAGATAATAAAAAAATAACCGTTACGGACCTTGCGATGAGCCGTTTTATGATGACCGTTGATCAAGCCACTTTACTAACAATTAAGGCTCTTAAGGAGTCAAAAGGCGGAGAAATTTTTGTTTTGAAAATGCCAGTTATTTCTCTACATGATTTAGCCGCAGTTGTTATAGAAGAAACGTGTGAGAAATATAACTTGAATCCTAAAGAGATCAAGATCGAAGAGATTGGGTTAAGACCTGGTGAAAAAATGTATGAAGAACTTATGACATTTGATGAATCGATTATTGCATGGGAGCTCCCGGATATGTTTGTCATACCGGCTACTTTTAAGAAAAAAGAAGATGAATATGTCAATGCGAAAAAAGCAAAGTATGGAACCTATAGCTCTCATGATGTAATTCCTATTTCAAAAGGAGAAGTACGCCAATTGCTCAGAAGTGAAAATTTAATTTAAAGAGGGGGAATGGCTTTGAGAGTATTAGTTACCGGTGGCGCCGGTTTTATCGGAAGATGGGTTGTTAAACAATTATTAGCAGAAGGTCATTATGTCTGGGTGTTAGATAATCTATCAAATGGAAGAACTAAAAATATTGAAGAATTTTATAAGAATGATAAATTTATGGAGTTTATTAAGGGAGATATTAAGAACCCTGCTGTACTTGCCAAAATTTTTTTAAATCAGTTTGATATTTGTTATCACTTAGGTGCAAGTATTAATGTTCAGGATAGTATAGAGGATCCTCTAAACACGTTTGAGAATGATACAGTCGGTACATTCAATATCCTTGAGCAGTGTAAGGATCACAACGTTAAGATCGTTTTTATGAGTACATGTATGGTGTATGACAAAGCAAGAACAACAGAAGGCATTACAGAAACAGACCCGATTAAACCTGCTTCTCCTTATGCAGGATCAAAGATTGCAGCGGAAAATATGGTCCTTTCCTATTACTATACTTTCGGACTTCCAGCCGTTATTATCCGTCCTTTTAATACGTATGGCCCTTACCAAAAAACAGGTGGTGAGGGCGGTGTTGTTGCGATTTTTATTAAAAATAAATTGGAAGGTAAACCGCTCAACATTTATGGAGATGGAACGCAGACACGGGATCTGCTTTATGTGGAAGATTGTGCTGACTTTGTTGTCAAAGCAGGATATTCGGATAAGACCCATGGAGAAATTATTAATGCAGGTTTGGGCAGGGATATTGCCATTAAAGACCTAGCTAAATTGATTGTTACCAACGAATCCCAAATTCAATATGTAGAGCACATCCACCCGCAAAGTGAAATTCCAAAATTACTGTGCAACTATAAGAAGGCATCAGAGATATTAGGGTGGAAGCCAACAACTAGCCTTGAAGAGGGGATTAGAAAAACAGAAGAATGGATAAAATCAGCATCCTATTAATCTAACAGGGAGTTTACCAAATGAAAAATGAAAATAGATTGGTAATCAACGGCGGAAAACCTATAAGGGACACTTACTTGCCCTATGGGAGGCAGTGGATTGATGAAGCTGATATAGAAGCTGTCGTAAACGTGTTAAAGGGGGATTTTTTAACCACCGGACCGGTTATTTCCAGGTTTGAACAACAGATAGCTAATTATGTGGGCAGTAAGTATGCCGCTGCCTTTTCGAGCGGAACTGCAGCACTCCATGCTGCCTGCTTTGCTGCTGGTATTTCCGAGGGGGATGAAGTGATCACCACCCCTATGACATTTGCGGCGAGTGCCAATTGTATTCTCTATCAAGGCGGAAAACCGGTGTTTGCGGATATTGACCCTTTCACATACAATATCGATCCTACAGCCATTGAAAGCCTGATAACAGAAAAAACCAAATGTATCATTCCAGTAGATTTTACTGGTCAGCCTGCAGATCTAGATGCAATTCGCCAAATTGCAGACAAATATAATCTCACCATTATTGAAGATGCTGCGCATGCATTAGGTGCAGTTTGTAAAGGCAGAAAAATCGGTTCGATTAGTGATATGACGATGTTTAGTTTTCATCCAGTCAAAAATATTACAACAGGTGAAGGGGGAGTCATTACTACTAATAATCAAGCATTGTATGAAAAATTAATTCAATTCCGTACTCATGGCATTACCCGAGACCCTAAACAATTAGTTCATAATCATGGTCCTTGGTACTATGAGATGCACTTCTTAGGATATAACTACCGAATGACCGATATTCAGGCAGCCCTTGGGCTTAGTCAATTAAGGAAAATAGACGGTTTTATTAAAAAGAGAAAGCATTTGGCTGCCTTATATGATGAAGCTTTTCGGGATATGAAGGAAGTTGTCTTGCCATTTCAAAAACAAGATTGTAACTCAAGCTGGCATTTATATATCATTCGTTTAAAACTAGATTTGTTGAAAGAGAGCAGAAAGGAAATTTTTGAAGCCCTGCAAGAAGAAAATATCGGTATAAATGTTCACTATATTCCAGTTTATTATCATCCGTTTTATCAAAAGCTTGATTACCAAAAAGGACTTTGCCCGAATGCTGAAAAATTGTATGAGGAAATCATCACTCTTCCATTATTTCCCTTAATGACCGAAGCAGATATTCAGGATGTAATAGAAGCAGTTAAAAAGGTTATTACACACTATTCAGCGGAAGGAAAAGCTTAAGTTATGTTTTATAAAGTGGGGAGGATCCAATGAAGAAAGACTTGCAAACAAAAAGTTCAAAACTCATATTAGGCACTGCTCAACTGGGTTCAATGTATGGCATTGGGAATAAATCTGGCAAGCCAACGAAACAGAAAGCAATAGAAATCATTAGATATGCTTTTTCTAAAGGAATTCATACGTTGGATACAGCGCCAGGTTACGGGGATAGTGAAATCTTAATAGGTGAATTTATAAATGAGCAAAAAGACAAACAAGAAATACTGCCTACTATTATTACTAAAATCCCATCAGTCCATCTCTCCTCCTCTATTTCATCCGAAAGTATAGATTTTATTATCGAACAAAGTATTCGTGCATCTCTAAATAAATTAAATTTAAAAACTATTGATGTCTGTTTACTGCACCATCCTAATGATATGGTTACCTATAACGGACACGTAGTAATTGGTTTATTGAGGTTAAAAAAAGAAGGAGTCATCAAAAAAATAGGTGTATCCGTATATACCCCTGAGGAAGTAAAAATGGCTATTTCATTAGGGTGCTTTGACGTCATCCAAGTTCCAATCAATATATTGGATCATCGTTTAATTCATTCAGGATTATTACATGAATTATCTAAATGTAAAATAGACATCTATGCTAGAAGTATTTATCTTCAGGGATTAATTTTTTTGGACCCAAACGAATTACCTCCATATTTACAGAGTGCTAAAGAACCACTTGAGAAGCTTCGTAAGTTGTCAGATCAAACGGGGCTAAGCCTTTCAGAGTTATCTATGTTATTTATAAGAGAAATCCCTGATATTAAAAAAATCGTCATCGGCTGCGAAACAATAAGTCAATTAAAAAGGAACCTCGAAATCATCACTTTACCAAAGTTAACTGATGACATTATCAAACAAATGCATTTGCTATTTAGGGATATACCGGAAAGAGTGGTAAATCCAACGATGTGGAAATAGACAGTTATCCTGAATGATAAAGGAGTTTTCATAATGATTTTAGCAATTATCCAAGCTAGGGTTTCTTCATCCCGGCTGCCTGGAAAAGTACTTAAGCCGATTATCGGCTTACCTTTAATTCTTCGGCAAATCGAACGTGTTAAACGATCCAATTATATTGATTATTTATTAGTTGCTACCAGTAGAGAGCCTTCAGATGATCCAATCGAACATCTTTGCAAAGATAATCAAATTCTTTTGTTTAGAGGAGAATTGGATAATGTACTAGATCGCTTTTATCATGCAGCTTTAGCTTTTTCCCCTGCGCATATAGTCAGACTTACCGGTGATTGTCCTCTTTCTGATCCAGAGTTAATCGATCACATGATTGAATTTCATTTACATGGAAACTTTGATTATACAAGTAATACGATTGAGCCTACTTTTCCCGATGGTTTAGACGTAGAAGTATTTCGTTTTACCTGTTTACAGCAAGCATGGAAAGAGGCCGCACTTCCTTATCAAAAAGAACATGTTACTCCATTCATATACGAGCTTCCAGATCGGTTTAAACTTGGAAGCTATAAAAATCTAAAGGATTTGTCTCATTTAAGATGGACCGTAGATGAACCTGCCGATTTCAAATTAGTCAAGAAAATCTATGAAGCTCTCTATCCAGTTAATCCTCTTTTTAATACAGAAGATATTTTAGTATTTTTAGAAAGTCATCCAGATATTCAGAATTTAAATAAACATATTAAACGAAATGAAGGACTAAAGAAATAAAAAAAATAAATGGGGGGATAGGCATGACAGATCGTTACCAATGTTCGGAATTCATGTTAGAGAGGGCACTTCAAACAATCCCACTCGGCAGCCAAACGTTCAGTAAAAGTAAAACACAATATCCTTTTGGGGTATCCCCATACTTTTTAAAGAAAGGACAAGGCAGTCACGTTTGGGACATTGATGGCAATGAATATATAGATTTTGGCAATAGTCTTGCCGCCATTACATTAGGCTATAATGACCCGGACGTAACAAGAGCTGTTCAGGAGCAGTTACATGACGGAGTAACTTTTACATTGCCCCATCCGCTTGAGGTGGAGGTTGCAGAAAAAATAGTTGAAATGGTTCCCTGCGCAGAAATGGTCCGATTTGGAAAGAATGGGTCAGATGCTACATCAGGTGCCATCCGTCTTGCCAGAGCTTTTACAAAACGTGATTTGGTGGCAGTATGCGGTTATCACGGCTGGCAGGATTGGTATATTGGTTCCACGCCTCGGAGTCTAGGCGTGCCTAAGACCGTTCAGGATTTAACAAAAACCTTTTTTTATAACGATATCGAATCATTAAACCAATTATTTCAGAAATGGCCTGACCAAATTGCTGCCGTGATCTTAGAACCGATGAATAGCAGTAAACCGAAAAATGGTTTTCTCGAAGAAGTAAAGGAATTAACTCATCAACATGGTGCGGTTCTCATCTTTGATGAAACGATAACAGGTTTCCGCTATGCAAACGGAGGGGCACAAGAGCTATTTGGTGTTATTCCTGATTTGGCCACATTCGGGAAAGGGTTAGCGAATGGTTATCCATTATCTGCTGTTGTCGGGAGAAAAGATATTATGAAATTAATGGAGGAAATATTTTTCTCTTTTACATTTGGCGGGGAAACATTATCACTGGCGGCATCCCTTGCCACATTAGAGAAATTGCAAAGAGAGCCCATTATTAAAACGCTGCGAGTACAGGGGCAAAAAGTAACAGATGGTGTTCAACAATTAATTGAGAAATATGAATTAAGCCATATACTATCCATTGCTGGTCATCCTTCATGGTCCTTTTTATTATTTCAAGATGTGAACGGGTACTCTCAATATGAAATCAAAACATTGTTTTTACAAGAAGTTTTTCAGCGCGGTATTTTAACAGTAGGGACCCATAACATGAGTTACTCGCATAGTAATGACGACCTGCAAAGGTTAATCAAGGTTTATGATGAAATCTTTCCTTTTATAAAAGAAGTTACTGATAAAAAAGGGCTTTATCATTTTCTGAGATGTACACCTTTAGAGCCCGTGTTTAAAATTCGATAAGTGACGGAAAGGAAACTAAGATGAAAGCAGTATTTCGTGTTGATGCTTCCGTTGAAATAGGAACTGGCCATGTTATGCGTTGCTTAACTCTTGCTGAACGTTTACGTGAAAAAGAAGTTGAGATCTTTTTTATATGCAGAGAGCTGCCTGGAAATTTGAATCACTTTATTGAAAGCAAGGGCTTTTTCGTACATCGATTAAAAAACGCCGACGATAAAATTGAAAAAATTACAAATCATTCCCATTGGCTAGGAGTTCATTGGAAGACAGATGTACTTGAAACCATAGAAGTACTTCAAAGCCAAAACATGATTGATTGGCTCATCATTGACCATTATGCAATTGACAAGCAATGGGAAGAAAAAGTAAGACCCTTTGTAAAAAACATAATGATCATTGATGATTTGGCAGATCGGAAACACGATTGTAAAATCCTGTTAGATCAGAACTTTTTTAAGAATTATAGGAACCGATATGATTCATTAGTACCGAATCATTGCTTGAAAATATTGGGTCCCAAGTATGCTTTATTACGCTCTGAGTTTCTGGACGAAAAACTTCAACGGAAAAGGGACGGAAACATTAAACGTATTTTCATTTTTTTTGGCGGCATTGATTTAACCAATGAGACAGCCAAAACATTAGAGGCGATTCGTCTGTTAAAAAGGGAAGATATAAAAGTTGATGTTGTTTTAGGCCGGGCATGTCCCCATAAAGAGAAAATAAAAAAACTATGTTTAATGATTCCAAATACTACTTATTTTTGCCAGGTTAACCATATCGCAGATTTGATGGGTAAAGCAGACTTGGCAATCGGAGCGGGTGGAACCACAACATGGGAGCGGTTGTTTTTAGGGTTACCTGCTATCACACTCATAACTGCAAAAAATCAGGCTGATATCTTAACTGCGTTGGATGATGCTGGTGCCGTATGGAATTTAGGCCATGGTAATGAGGTGCAGCCAAAAAATATTTTACAAAAAATAAGTCATGCGCTGGATAATCCGGATTTAATCCAAAAAATGAGTGAAAAAGGGAAGTCATTAATGGGGGTTGATGATGAAAACAGAAGTGATTTAATCCGCAAGATCTTGGAGGACGAGAATGAATTCAATTGAAAAATATCAGTTACAAGATATAGAGGAAGGCCAGCTTGAGGTTGTTTTAAAATGGCGGAATTCTGAACATATCCGAAAATATATGTATTCTGACGATTACATTACATTTGAGGATCATGTAAACTGGTTCAAAAACATAAAGAAGGACACTAGTAAAATAGCAAAATTATTGATGTATGATGGTAATCCAATAGGATTTGTTCAGTTTACGAACATCGATGAGAGAAATAGTAAGTGCTATTGGGGTTTTTATATCGGGGAGAAGAATGCCCCGCCTGGCTCTGGAACCGCATTGGGACTTTTAGCACTCCATTATATTTTTGAAGAGTTTCCGATCCGTAAACTTTGTGCGGAGGTATTAGATTTTAATACAGTCAGTTTAAATTACCATAAAAAATTCGGTTTTATTGAGGAAGGCCGTTTTATCAAACATGTGTTCAAAAATGATCGATATGTCGATGTCATTTCAATGGCTCTGTTTAAAGATAAATGGTCAGAAAGAAAACAAATATTAACGGAAGGGTAGGGTGAAAGAAATGGATATTTATATAGAAGGAAAAAAAATCGGGGCTGACCATCCGCCATTCATTATTGCGGAAATGTCGGGTAACCACAACCAATCATTAGACCAAGCATTAAAAATAGTTGAAGCTGCAGCTAAAGCTGGTGCCCATGCTCTTAAACTGCAAACCTATACCGCTGAAACCATGACATTAGATATACGTGAGGGAGAGTTTTATATAAAAGATCGGGACAGTTTATGGAAGGGTCATTCCTTATATGAATTGTATCAAAAGGCTCATACGCCATGGGGATGGCATGAGCCGATTTTTGATTATTGCAGAAAGGTTGGGATTATCCCCTTTAGTACGCCATTTGATGAAACGGCGGTCGATTTTTTAGAAAACTTAGATGTCCCTTTATATAAAATCGCATCCTTTGAGAATACCGATTTACCGTTAATACGGAAGGTAGCGTCCACTGGGAAACCGATGATCATATCAACAGGAATGGCTACCCTTTCCGAGTTAGATGAAACCGTTCGTACAGCAAGGGAAGCGGGTGCTAAAGATATTATTCTGCTAAAGTGTACAAGCACGTATCCAGCTCCGCCTGAAAATACAAATATAAAAACAATCCCGCATATGAAGGAACTTTTTCAATGCCAGGTTGGCTTATCTGATCATACACTCGGGATTGGAACAGCTGTGGCTAGTGTTGCATTAGGCGCCACTGTCATTGAAAAGCATTTTACTTTATCTCGAGAAGATGGGGGAGTAGACTCAGCGTTTTCTTTAGAACCTAAAGAAATGAAATCATTAGTAGAGGAATCTTTGAGAGCGTGGCAGTCACTTGGCCAGGTTCAATATGGTCCAACTAAAAAAGAAAGTTCATCCATCCAGTATCGGCGTTCTTTGTATATTGCAAAAGATTTAAGGGAAGGGGACATTTTAACAAAGGAAAATCTAAGAATCATTCGGCCAGGTTACGGATTAGAACCTAAATTTTACAATGTATTATTAGGGAAACAAGTTAAAATGGATGTAAAGAAAGGAACTCCCGTAAGTTGGGATCTCATATAATTTTATTAATGTTTTGCTCATTTTACAGAGCCGGGTTTGTTGTACTCGGCTCTGATATATGTTGTTGCGAGCTTACAGAAGAATATATTGAACTTACCTTCATGAAAAAAAGTGCGGTGCCCTATATTCTTGGTAAAGCACTGCACTTTATTAAACCATCCTAATAACTAAAAATAAGGTTATACTTTTCTTAGATTCATATATAACTTCTTAACTAATTCTACTATATCTAACGAAGGATTATATAAAACATCTAATAATTTTACATATATGATTTTTGTTTCTTCAGGCACACCATCCGTATTTAGGAGTTGATCTACACTGGAAAAACTATTCCTTAAACCCGAATCAATAAATGCATTTATATTACGAAACATTTGGTCAGTATTTTGGGGAAAAGGTATTGTTAATTCATTTGAGATTTTCCTTAAAGTACCCTCTATATCATAAAAAAGAGAGTCATAATGGACAATGGTTCGTTTTTTATTATGAGTCCAATATAAAGATGACAAAGTATATAAATTCCATAATTTAAGTGAAATTTCTTTAGAGAGCTGATTTCGCTTTTCTAATGAAAAATAAACATCGAGCGGATTTCTTATACAAATAACAAAGAGAGGGGTGATTCTTAAGTTTTTAAAAATTTGAAGCCATACAGGAATCAGGAGGGAGGTTCTTGGATCTTTCCACATCCATAACTCATTGTTTGACAAGTTTGTTTGAACAATTTCCGAAAGCCTGTCTCGCAATGGAATGATTTCATCACAATGCCACCAATTGTCTGGCAGTGGTTCTGGAGAATCCCAAGTACGAGAGAATAATTCCAGAATGGAATCATGAATATCAACGATTTCGGTATTTTCCCAATAACCCGTTGGATTATCGTAGCCTGGTTCCATAAGCTTATCAGATTCCCCAAGGTTTATGCCCATTATATTTAGAGCCCTCGTAATGGCTGATGTACCGCTTCTATGCATCCCTAGTACACATACAACTTTCTGATGAATCACCTCTTTTATCCTCCCTAAAATTTTGCTAATCATTTACTATCAGTTTATTCGTCGTTTTTCAAAATGCCTGTTTCATTATCCTCTTCATTTTTTAACCATTGTTGGAGTTTAATTCGTTTATTTTAGATTTAAAGTCATTGAGTTCCATTTTTTCATTTTGATTTAATTCTTCAAGTTTATTTAGTAATAAATATTTAGCATAATGGTAGATAGCAAAGTCTAAATGATTATTTTGTTCTATTTTTTTAAGTAACGATTTCGGAATGTCTTCTTTTTTTGGCCTGTTTAATGTAACATTTTCCTTTATATAGTTAATGTTGTTCCATCCAAATTGTTTATTCATTAAAAAAACTGATTCATCATAGAGTTCCGTTATTCCGATAAAGGAAAAATACTTATTAATATTTTGTTGAATATATTCAAATGCATTCTTTGGAAGCGGAGGTTTACCGAATAAAATTTTGCTTTGGTGATTACAAAAATCTGGATGGTCTGCAAATTCTTCTAAACTATTAAATCGTAAAGAATCTTTATTTGTGTCATTTGGTCTATAATGATTAAAATAATATTCGGATATAACTCTATCAATTGGATCACGAAGAAATGTAGTATACGTTACAGGCATAGATAAAGTCTGATGAATACCAAAAGAAGTATGCCCATACATACATTTTATATTTTCGTGTAAACGTGATTTAATATACTCATTTTTATTTACTATCGGATCTAAATATATTGGAATTCGTTCAGTCGGAAGATAATTTTTTTCTAAAATTGAAATAAAAGTTGTTCCGCCTGTTTTAGCAATATGAAGATGGATCAATATTTCATTGGAGTTTGTCAAGGATGCATACCCCTTTCATTATTCGAATTTTTTACATTATAAATTCTATCAGCAGATTAACCGGCCAGTTGGGATTTTTTCAAGGAATGAATCCTCTACTTTAATTATATCCTTCATACTGATCCCTAAATTTTTGAAAATGATTTCTGAGGTAAGTTGTCTTTTCATTCCATTTTCAATCATAAAAACATCACCATTAGATCCTTGAAGCAGCTTTTTATTATAGTTTTTGCCAAGTTTATTACCGATCTTTTGACCAGTTAACTTGTAAATAAGATTGGATAATTTCTCAATTGATAACTGTTCGTTTAATGGATAATGATATGAAAGAAATTGTTTGATTTTCCCATTCATTTTATTAAATACAGTAATTTCGGCAGTTAGTTGATTAATAAGATTTGAAAGTATAATCGGGTCCTGTTGAACAAAACCATCCATTAAATCCCAGTACTCATATCGAAGGACATCCCAGTTTTTCGATCTTAAAATAAAAACTGGTTTTTCCATTATCATTGCTTCTAACCCAGCTGTGGATCTATCAATGACAACCATGTCGGTATTCGACAAAATATCGTAAAATGTTAAGGACTGATCTGTAATAACTTTGACACTTGGGTATTTGGAATAAATTCGATCAATGAATCCCTGTATCGTTCCAAATGCGATCTCATGAGGGTGAGGTTTAATCATTATTTGAATGAAGGGATTTTGTGATAGCTGGCTAATAAAATGATCCAAAACAGATTCAGTTATATCCGGTTGTGTCGCTATTAAAAGTGTTCTTTTTTGGGGATTTAGTCCCAACTTTTGTTGAAAAACACTCTTTGGCATAAAGGTTTTTGTTAAAATACTGTCAAACCTTGGGTGACCTATAATTTCTATACGATTTTCTGTTACGCCTCTTAGTTTAAAAAATTCCTTTTCATAATTACCATATACACCTTGTACGGTCGTATAGATTGGTACCCATTCACCACCCCAAATTAGGCCATGCTGCAAACCAATGCTAGGGATTCCTTGTGTTTTAGCAATTACTGGAAGAATATTGCATAAATGATCCGATTGATCGCCTTGGGCTCCAACTAGAATGCAAGATATTGGATTTCTTTCAAAGAATCTAATAACCGCATCTAAATATTTAACCGTTTCCGGAATATCATTTAAAAAGTTTTCCTGGAAAGTAGGATCACTGAATACTGGATGGTTATGGAACGAAGACAAAATTTCCTTACATTTTGCTATAAAACTATTAGATAGCTCAGAGGTATCTATACAATAATCAGTAAGACAAAATGTTTTATAATGATTTAGAGAATGGCCCAAAGGATTTTTATAAGAGTAGAGACTTAATACAATTGAATTGGAGGAATCGAAATATTCTAAAAAGTTTTCCCTGGGTAAATAAAGAACAAATTCATAAAGTAAAATTTTCCCCTTTCCTTTACGCTTGGATGAGTTAACTTTTAAAGCGTTTAAATGTCTATCAAAATGGGGCTGAACCTCGGTAGTTTTAAAAATTTTATTTTTCTGATATTCCTCATAGACTTTATTACTTAGCTTATTTATCATGGGTCGGCGGATATATTTGCGAAAATTACATATAAGCGGAAGAGGGATTCCTTTATATTTAATATCATTAAAAACATCAATAAAATCTAAATGAAACGACCTTATATTCCTTAAAAAAATACTATCGTGCACAAAAACTCACCCCATTAAAATAATTAGTTATGCTTCATATCTACTCCATTTTGCAAGCAAATATTTTGTTATGATATCCTTTATTATCACTTGTTGGTTTCTGGCCAAGAATTTAACAGGTTTTTAATTTCTTGTTCCTGGGATTTATGGCATACTAACAATCCTTCTTCTGTTAAGACAATAATGAGGTCTTTTGCTCCTAAAACCATTGCATTTTGCTTTTCTGAAATAATCATACAATTTTCAGAAGATAACACTTGAACATTTCCAATTAGAATATTATGGTTCTGATCTTCTTTTTTAAAGCGTTCGAGTGATCCCCAAGTTCCTAGATCATCCCAGTCAAAAGTTACCGGAATCATATAGACTTCATCTGCTTTTTCAAGAATGGCGTAATCAACTGATATTTTTGGCAGCTTTAAGTAAGCCGTTTTTAAATTATCTTTATTTTTTATAAGCGTATTCCAAATATTTGTTTGGAATTTTTCCATATAATAGGCGATAGTTGAAGGTTTCGATACGAAAATTCCGCTATTCCAAAAAACATTGTTATCATTTATTAGAGTTTCAGCATGATCTAAAAATGGCTTTTCAATAAACTTTTCTACATGTAAAACCTTGTTCTCTATAAAACTTGGATATTTTGTTTTAATATAGCCATAACCTGTTTCGGGCCTGGTAGGGGGAATACCTAAGGTGACAATTGAATGACCGCTATTCGCAATTTTCTCAGCCAATAGCAATGTTTCCATTAGTTCCTGTGAATCAGAGATATATTGATCAGCAGGACTCATGACCAAGACTTCATCTTCATCCTTCTCTAAGCAATGCAAAGCTGTTAATGCCACACAAGGAGCAGTATCTTTTCGTTCAGGCTCTAAAATAATTTGCTCTGAAGGTAATTGCGGCAGCTGTTCCATCAGCAAATCATGATATTCTTCCGTTGTCACAACGTAAATTTTTTCTTTAGAAAGCCATTGGCTATAGCGTTCAAATGTTTCTTGTATCATCGTTTTCTTTGAGTGTAATGGCAGAAATTGCTTTGGCCTATTCTTGACACTCCATGGCCAAAATCGAGTTCCCTGTCCGCCTGCCATGATCATTACCTTCACTTTGAAAGTACCTCCTAATTTTTTAAAACTTGTCTTACTATATATATGTGGACTTAAGGCCGTGTGATAGGACTATTCATCCAGATTTATAAAAGATGGGGGAGAATCTGCTTTTACTAGAGCTTTTGATTAATTTTGGAGAGCCAAAATTGATAGATATCATAAAGAGATTTTTCCAGCGGTATTTTTGGTTGCCAACTTATATGGTTTAATAGCTTCTGATTACTTCCAATTAAAATAGAAACTTCAGAAGGTCTCATTTTAGTTTCATCAGTTACGGTTTCAACTTGTATGTCTGAAAAGGATAGAAGAATATCTAAGATGGTTTGAATGTTAACCCCGATTCCACGGCAAACATTATATATTTCGCCGCTCTTGCCATACATAGCGATTTGATAATAGGCTTCAACTATATCCCTAACATCCGTAAAATCTCTGATTGCTTCTAAATTTCCTATTTTCATTTGATTATTTTCCGTTTTCTTACTATTTATTAAAGCCAATTGATAAGCAAAGTCAGATGTTACAAATCCCAGACTCTGTCCCGGACCAATATGATTAAATGGTCTTAAATGGATTACATTAAGATGATCTGCTTTATAATATTGTTTAACTAACATGCTTACCGCTGCTTTACTAACTCCGTACGGATTGATTGGCTGTAACATTGAATCCTCTGAAATTGGCGTTTGATTACTGCCCAAATACCCATATTCTTCTGAAGAACCGATGGTTATGACTCTTATGTTTGGATCCGCTTTTTTAACAGCTTCCAATAGATTAATAGTTGCCGAGGTGTTAGCTTCTATTACATGTTTTCTTGCTGTCCAGGATTGTTTAACATTACTCATTCCAGCCAGATGAAATATATGGCTGGGTCTGATATTTTTTAACAAGTGAACAATTTCTTGTTCACATAATAAATTAAGACAAAGATAGTTGTTTTCTTTTCTCTGTGATCTGCTCGTTCCAAAAACCATATTAGATTCTTTGAGTAATCGCTTTTCAAGGTATTGTCCAACAAAACCAGAAATACCAGTTATTAACGCTCTCATAAACCTTTCCCTAATCTCTTAAGGTCATTTTCAACCATCATTTGAACGAGCTGTTCAAAGGACACTTCAGGCTGCCATCCTAATTTCTCCTTAGCCTTAGAAGGATCACCTAATAATAGATCCACCTCGGCAGGGCGCATAAACTTTGGATCCTGCACCACGTACTCTTTCCAGTCGAGGCCAACATGCCCAAAAGCGATCTCGACAAACTCTTTGACAGTGTGTGTTTCTCCAGTTGCGATTACATAATCCCCAGGTCTATCTTGCTGCAGCATGAGCCACATGGCTTTTACATAATCTCCGGCAAATCCCCAGTCTCTTTTTGCATCAAAATTACCTAAACGTAATTCATTTTGTAAGCCTAATGCTATTTTTGCCACTGCATCTGTTATTTTTCTTGTTACAAATTCGTGGCCTCTTCTAGGAGATTCATGATTAAATAGGATCCCAGAGCAAGCATACATATCGAAGCTTTCACGATAATTCACTGTTATCCAGTGCCCATAAACTTTTGCGACACCGTAAGGACTTCTTGGATAAAATGGTGTTTTTTCAGATTGTGGTGTTTCTACAACCTTTCCAAACATTTCGCTGCTGGATGCTTGATAAAAACGGGCATCTGGTTTCACTTTTCGAACTGCTTCAAGCATATTGGTTACACCCAGAGCTGTCACTTTTCCTGTAAAAATGGGCTGTAACCATGAATCCGCAACAAATGATTGGGCAGCTAAATTATAAACCTCATCCGGTTGCGAGATTTTAATTGCTTCTATGAGTGATGATAAATCTAATAGATCACCAGAAATGAATTCAATTTGATTTTTGATGTGATCAATATTTTCGTAATTGGGGATAGCCGTTCTTCGTCTTAAGCCAAAAACTTTATATCCTTTATTTAATAAAAGCTCAGCTAAATAGGAACCATCTTGTCCAGTAATGCCTGATATGAAAGCAGTCTTCACGTCTTCACCACCATGAAATATAGGAATCTAATTGATTATGCTCTATATTCATATGAAGATTGAAGGATATCTGTATAGTCTCTTGAACCAGTTTTAGAAAGGTTTTGGACAAATGTAATAACAAAAAAACCTCTTCAATAAGAGGTCTTTCATTACAAATCTATATTCTTAAGTAAAACTGAAACCCGGTGATCGAAGGTATGTGATGATAAAACACGATTTCTAGCATGTTTGGCAATTTGTTTTCGTTCTTCTTCATGGGTGAGATAGTAATGTATCTTATTTAGAAGGTCTTCTATGTTTTGAAAGGGGACTATTTCTTTGTCGATTTCAAAATGAAAAGATAGATCTTCTCTATAGTCGGTAAGCTGGAATGCTTCACAACATGCGATATCAAATGTTCGATTGTTTACACTTCGACCGACTATCCGTTTACTATTCCTATTGTATTTTTCATCAACAGGACGATGGATGTTTAAATTGATTTTTGCTTGATTAAAATAATTAGCCACGATTTCAGGTGGAACTCGGACATTTACGATTGAGAGGTTTTTTCTGCCTTTCCATTTACTTAGATGCTGTGCCCATCCGTTTCCCACTAATAAAATTCGATAATCAGTCTGTTTTAGTAATACTTTCATTAGTTTAATTCGATTGGAATACGGCACTCCAACAAAACAAATATCCACGTCACCCGAACCGGGAACCGCTTTTGGGTAATATAGTTTTGGGTCTGTTCCTAGCGGAAGGTGATAAACGTGTGTAGCCCTGAGTTTTTGGTATTCTTGAATAGCTCCACAGTCAATTGTAAAGATATAGGTAAAATAAGTGCTTAGTGGAAGGGTGAAATCCATGTAATAAGGATCTTCAGTCATCCATATGGCAGACTTTATGTTGGATTGTTTTATATATTCGAGGAGAGGCTTGGAGAGATTGAAACCTCCCATGACTAAAATAAAATCAGGCTTACATAATTGAATCATATGTTTTAATGCTGGCAAATGTTTATGCTCTGAAAAAACTTCACAATGGATCCCTCTTGTTTTCATTGATTGTACGATACTATCCTCAAAACATTTATTGACTCCCAAAAAGCCAGATGTAATAAAGAGTACATTCATTTGTTTCCTCCTTAATGTTTCCTTCTTAACAGATTCTAATAAACTTCAAAATTAATATGATTTATACATTATTCTTGGCATTTTTAAATGTGATAGTTTGAGTTAAGCACAAATAGCACTATTTTTGAACAAGTCCAAAATAAATGCATATTCTATCCATTATGAAAAACACACAACCGCTAAAGGAAAGAAGGGGAATTATGGATATAAAAAATCATTATAAAGATCTTATATTGACAGAGAGCCAAATTATAAATAATCAACACAGGGATGCTGTTGGAGGTCTTTGGGAGGAAATAGGGAAACTGCAATTTGAATTTTTAGTGAAAAATGGATTAAAGCCAGAGCATTCTTTGCTGGATGTTGGTTGCGGGGCATTAAGAGGTGGGATCCATTTTATTAACTATCTTTATACCAAAAACTATTACGGGATAGATATAAATCCATTTTTGATGGATGCTGGAATAAAAGAATTAGAAAAAGCTAGCCTGCTAGAGAAAAAGCCTTATTTATTGGTCAATGGAGATTTTCAATTTGATTTATTTAATCAAAAGTTTGATTTTGCCCTCGCTCAATCGTTATTTACCCACCTCCCTTTAAATCATATCCACCGCTGCTTAATAAACATCAGTAAAGTTTTAAAAGAAGGCGGAAAGTTCTATGCCACTTTTTTTGAAACAGAGAATAAGTTCGCCCTAGATGGGATTATACAAAGTAATGAAATTGTGACTTATTTAGATAGTGATCCTTATCACTATCACTTCTCAGTGTTTACCTATTTAATCGAGGGCTTGCCATTGACCGTACAATATATAGGTGATTGGAAACATCCCCGGAACCAAAAAATGGTGTGTTTTAGTAAATAGGGTATCCAATATTTTCAAAAAATGAGGAGATATCGAAAATAACGTTAGTCATTGATAAAATGGGGGTGCCTATTTTCTCCTTTTTTAATGGATACGCCCTAACAGCATTGCTAGAAGATGAGTATATTATATCGAAATTAATTTTAGAAAAGGAGATGAAAAGGATTGAGTCATAGATGCGGTGATCCACTTTGTGATTTTCTGGGAAGATTCAGAGGTTCTACCGTTAGAATCGTATTAGAAAATGGTACAGAAATCCAAGGTCAACTGTTATTTGTCAGAAATTGTGTAGTTGGTTTATTGGTGCCAGATACGGTTTCGCCATTCACCGGAACAGAGCTGGCTTTAATACGTTGTGAGGATATAAGTGCTGCTTTCATAGATGGAATTGGACCTGGATTTGTATTTGATTTTGATTTTGAAGATGATAATAATGATGATAATAATGATGATAATGACGAATCACCAGAATCATCCTAATAGATAATTAAATAAATTATTTATGGAAAAAGAAATATAACCGAGGGGTATTCTTTTTCCTTTTTTTTTAATTAGAGGAGTTTTCTTCTATGAATATTCTATTAATTTCATCAAGTGGTAAAGGAATATATCCTCATATAGAGAAATCGATCGAGGACGCTTTTTTAGCATTTAATCATACTATCAGCAAAATAGAACCTGTATATAGCCCTGATACGATTGAAACCATTAATCGTTTGAACCCGGAACTTGTCCTATCGATAGTCGGACATAAAATGGACCCTAAATTAATCAAATTCATAAAGAAGAGGGAAATGAACCTTTGTATATGGTTAACGGAAGACCCTTTTTATATGGATTACTCTATGAAAATAATAGAGGATTACGATTTTATATTTACTGTTGATTTAGGAGCATTTGAGTTTTATAAGAAAATGTTTCCTAATAAACACATTTTTCATCTTCCCTTAGGTACTGATCCTTCCATCTATTATCCTGAACCAGCTGATAAACTGTTTGACCTTTGTCTTGTAGGCTATCCGTATCCGGAGCGAATTGACTTAGTTAATCATATTTTGAAAACTACATCTTACTCTATTATTCTAGCTGGTCCATTATGGAAGGGAGTTATCCGGAACATAAACAATCTAAAAAAAATGAATATCATCGGCAAATGGATTGAACCTTCTACTGTCAGAGAGATTTTTAACAGAAGCAAAATTATTCTGAATCCCCATCGTTCGTCTCAATTTGCTAAAAATAAAAACACCTTAAATATTGAAAGTAAAAGTATTAATAATCGTACTTTTGATATAGCGGCTTGCGGCGGGTTTCAACTAATTTCGGATAAACCGGATATTGAACAGCACTTCGACCACCCCTGCGAAATGGTTTCTTTTTCAAATGAAGATAACTGTATAGATTTAATCCATCATTTTATATCTGATGAAAAGAAAAGAAATGATTATAGCCATCATGCACATAGAAGGGTCTTGAATAACCATACCTTTCTTCATAGGATTCAATTTATGATTAATCAAATAAATTTTTACAAATGAAAGACTTTACACATTTTAACAGTAAAAAATTGACAGACGAAAGGCTAAAAGATAGCTGCCTTTCGTCTGTTTTAGAATTGTGAGGTAAAACGAAGCTTTTGGTCTTATTGGCATTCATCACAGCGATTGCTGCTTTGTACAGCTTCTTAACCACAATTGACTTTAAAACCAATCTTCTCATAAATGGTCCAGAGAGGATATCAGTTCTCGACAATATAAAAGTGGGTTTCCCATTAAGTTTAATATGTATGACCATTACCATTTTGATTGCATATATTAAATGGGTATAACACGTACTTGAAAGGAGATCTAAATTTTGCACAAAAGGAATTCCCATAATCATGTGGTATGGCATGAATCCGTTTTAAAAAAAGAAGATAGACAAGCCTTACATGGCCATAAAAGTTTGATGATTTGGTTCACAGGTCTTTCAGGATCAGGAAAGTCTACTGTTGCCAATGCACTCCAATTGAAATTATATCAACAAGGAATCAGTTCTTATTTATTAGATGGTGACAATCTCAGGCACGGAATTAATAAGGATCTCTCGTTTTCAGAAAAAGACCGTAAAGAAAATATAAGAAGAACTGCTGAAATCGGCAAACTCTTTGTAGATGCTGGAATCGTTGTTTTGGCTGCATTAATCTCTCCTTACGAGGAAGATCGAGAATGTGCAAGATTCCTTTTTAACAAAGGAGAATTTATAGAAGTATATGTAGCATGTCCCATTGAAGAATGCCAAAAACGTGACCCAAAAGGTCTTTACAAAAAAGCTATAAATGGAGAAATAAAGGGATTTACAGGTATCGATGATCCGTACGAAGAACCGAAAAACCCGGACATTATTCTTAAAACAAATGAATTTTCTGTTGATAAATGTACAGATAAAATTATTCATTATCTTTTCCAACAGATAAACCTTTTACAAACAGGAAAGGAATGATCAGTTTGTCTTTAAGTACCCCTCATGGCGGAACATTGATTAATCAGATTGATACACATATTGACCTTTCTGCTATTCAATATGAAATTGAAATAGATGCTATGGCTTTATCTGATTTGGAGCTTATTGCTAATGGAGCTTATAGTCCTTTAACTGGTTTTCTTGGACATGAAGACTATGAATCTGTTGTTGCGCGAATGCGATTGAAAAACGATATGGTCTGGAGTATTCCGATTACTCTCCCTGTATCAGAAACGGAAGCTAAACATTTGAAAGTAGGGGAAAAAGTAAAATTAACCTATCAAACCATTGTTTATGGAGTGTTAGATTTACAAGAAATATACGTTCCGGATAAAGACAAGGAAGCTAAAAACGTGTATGGTACAATGGACCCGCTGCATCCTGGTGTGCAAAAGCTTTTTAGCCGGCAGAATGTTTATTTAGCTGGGCCGATTCATTTAATCAGAATCCCCCCAAAGACTAAGGATTTTCTACCATTTTATAAAACACCAGTGGAAACGAGAAACGAATTTAAGAAAAGAAATTGGAACACAGTCGTAGGATTTCAAACCAGAAATCCTGTCCATCGCGCCCATGAATATATTCAAAAAACAGCACTTGAAAATGTCGATGGTTTGTTCTTAAACCCGTTAGTGGGAGAAACAAAGTCTGATGATATTCCGGCTAAGATAAGAATGAAAAGCTACAAAGTTTTACTAGATAACTATTATCCAAAAGAGCGGGTTTTTCTGGCCGTTTTTCCAGCGGCAATGAGGTATGCCGGACCAAGGGAAGCCATTTTCCACGCTATAGTACGGAAAAATTATGGATGTACACATTTTATTGTGGGAAGGGATCATGCAGGAGTTGGCAATTACTATGGAACGTACGACGCACAAAGGATATTTACACAATTTAATTCTGAAGAAATAGGAATTACCATTCTTCCATTTGAGCACAGCTTTTATTGTACAAAGTGTGAGAGTATGGCGTCAGCTAAAACATGCCCGCATTCGAAAGAAGATCACCTTATTTTATCTGGAACCAAGGTAAGAGAAATGTTGCGTAACGGAATTGCACCTCCCTCTGAATTTAGTCGTCCAGAAGTCGTGCAGGTTTTAATAGAAGGGTTAAAGCACGGAAATTAAAGAGTGTTTTCTTGAATAAAATTTATAGGATTCAGGTCTACATGATGAAAAATTGTAGGCTTTTTTTTATCCAATTAATATTTGAAATTATTGAAACATAGTGTTACGATATACTGTAAGTAGAGATACTACATAGTGGAGGGATATGATGCAAAAAACAGAACTGATCAAAGGAAGTACCAGTATTGTTCTTCTTTCATTGTTAAAAGAAAAGGATATGTATGGGTATGAAATTACAGAAAAGGTAAAGGAATTGAGTGCTGGATATTTAAATTACAAAGAAGGCACGTTATATCCCGCTCTTAAGCGGCTTGAGCTAAAAGGTTTAGTTGAAAGCTATTGGGAAAAGTCAAGTGACGGCCCGCGCAGAAAATATTACAGAATTACAAAAGTCGGTTTGAAGGAATTAGGTGAACAAAAACAAGAATGGAATATGTTTCAAAAGGTTATGCATCGGATTGTAGGTGATGGAATTGTCAAAGCATGAAACATTTGAAGAATTTGATGTTTATTTAAAAAAATTGCTAGAGAAATTGCATTTAGATCAAGACGAAAAAATGGAATTAGAAGAAGAATGGAAACAACATTTAATGGACCATTATCAAGCCTTGCTTCAGCAGCAAATGGATAGGGAAGCAGCGATTCAGGCAGCTATTGAGCAATTTGGTGAAATTGCCATGCTTCAAAATGAAATCAATCAGACCTATCCCAATGCAAAGAAAAATCATCTTATTAACACGGCCATCATTGCATGTATATGTTTGATTGCCAGTATTTTGGGACCGATTATATTAATTGGTGCTCGTCCGTATTTTCCTATTGCAGCTGTTATGATGGCATATGTTATTCATTCCTTTATTATTAATAAGCAGAAGAATGTAGTATTTTCATTATTTTGTATTTTGGCAAGCTATATTTGTTTTTGGCAGCTGGCTGCTCAAATAAAGCAGGAATCTTTTAACTTCGAATTTGTTTTAAATCAGTTGTTTTCCTTAGAATGGAGTCGGTTAACAGGCTCAAACGGTTTGTTTGAAATCGTGACCATTCATATGATGTGGTACGTCTTGCTCCTTGTTCAACTGCTATCATCTAAACGATACCAGCCTCTAGGGAAAAGAATTACTCAGGCAAGCTTTCAATACTGGGCTATGATCATAGTGGGGATTTTTCTTGCCAGACTTCAATCTAGTGCTGAAATTGGCGTTATCTTTTTAAACATTTTCATGCTTTATGGTTTCTTGCAGCAAATCATTTCTGTTCAATTTTTATCTATTTGGAAGGAAAAGGTCTTTAGGCTAGTAAACTATAGGGTTAGGAACTAATGGAGGTTTATAAATGAAGGGTTGGAAACAAAGCCTTGTTCCATTTTTATTAGTAATATTAGTTGTTTTTGTTTTATTTGATTTTGGCGATGGAGAAATCGAATATGAATTTGTCAGCTACGAAAACCTGCCGGTGGAATTCCAGCAAAAGTTAAGATTAGGCGGTCCAGGCGGTACCGGCATGTTTTCCTATAATGGCCACACATACGCCTTTATTGGAACCAACTCTGATGAAAAAGTAGAGATTCAATTTGTAGGTGATTCTTCTGACGGAATTGGTCATGAGGTAATATATAAGGTCATGAAACAGGAATCCGCTCATTCAGAAATCATCAAGGGTATGCATGCGAATTTGAATCTTTATATCATTCGGCTTAAAAAAGATGTAGGAACTCCGTTTGGGTTTAGGGAAATTTAATCAGTTTAGTAATTTTATAGTATTTCATCCATTTTTGTTATAAAATTACACACAGGGAACTGTACAAGACGTGGTGTTTCGAGTTTAGCGGACATTGGATCCGTTATTCAGTAAAATCAGGGTTTTTTTTGAATTTAGCGGACACTGGTTCCGTTATTTAGTGAAAGAGCACCTTTTCTTATCAAAATTCATAAATAAAGGATCTCATGTCCTCAAATTCTGTGAATCCTGCTTATTTTTTGAAATAACGGATTCTATGTCCGGTTCAAGACGGAAACATGAATAGATGAAAGTATCTGCAATATTCATATACAAAAATTATTACTAGTAGGAGTATCGTATGGGCTACATAAAAAATCTGCGCAAGCTAGTAGGCAGTCGCCCTCTTATTATGGCTGGCGCCAATGTCTTGCTGTTTGATGAGATGAATAGATTGCTATTACAGCTTCGCAAGGATAATCATTGCTGGGGTCTTACAGGCGGTGGTTTAGAGCCGGGAGAAACACTAGAACAGGTGGCCATTAGGGAGCTTTATGAAGAGACGGGACTGCGAGTAAGAAAGCTTAAGCTATTTGATATTTTTTCGGGGCACGATTTTTATTACCAGTATCCTCACGGAGATGAAGTCTATAATGTTATTGCCTCTTATATATGTACGGATTACGAAGGCACATTAAAGGCGGAAGCATCAGAAGTGTTAGACCTGCAATTTTATGACCTCAATGACCTTCCAACCCAGATCAGTCCTCCCGATCTGCCCATCATTAGAGCTTTTATCAGTCAATATAGGATCATTTGAAATGATTAAAAATATATCTTCAATACATTTTTTACATAAAAGACATTAATCAGTGACTGATGGATAAAAGGGCAACATTTAAGTTGGAGACTTTCAATAACAGGAGGTTGGAAAGTGGGGTATGTGGAAGATTTAAGAAAATTAGTAGGTCATCGGCCTTTAATTTTAGTTGGTTCGGCTGTTGTGCTGGTTGATTCACAAGGAAGAATACTGCTCCAGCAGCGGAAATTTCCTAAAGGAAAATGGGGACTTCCAGGCGGTCTGATGGAATTAGGCGAATCAACAGAGGATGCGGCGCGCCGCGAGGTTTATGAAGAAACAGGTTTAAAAGTTAACGAATTAAAGTTAATAAATGTCTATTCTGGTTCACAGTTGTCAAAAGCAGAAAATGGGGATGAGTTTTATGTCGTAACCATCGCCTACTATTCCGAGAACTTCGAAGGACAGTTACATATAAATCAACAGGAATCGCTCGATCTTCAATTTTTTTATCCACATGAATTCCCGGAATATATGGTTGGCAGTCATCGGGTCATGTTGGATGAGTATTTAGCAAAATACTATAACCAAAAATAGCAGGGGTTTTTATCATGAATGTTCAATTAAAAGTTGTGACACGGGATAATTGGGAAGAGGCTTTACAACTTAAAGTAAGTGAAAAACAGAGTCAATTTGTCCCTTCGGTTGCTGTGTCTCTTGCTAAAGTTTATATCAAACCTGATGGAGAAAATGTAAACTATATCCCATTTGCAATCTATGATTATACGAAAATGGTCGGCTTTATCATGCATGCTTATGAAGAAGAAACCTCCGATATGTATTGGATCAATGGATTTTTGATTGATGAAAAATACCAGGGACAAGGTTATGGTCGAGCTGCTTTAACTGAAATGGTGAAGTGGATTGTAAATGAATTTCCGCATTGTGAAGAAATTCGGTTAACCGTTTATAAAGAAAATCACAATGCACAAGAATTGTATAAAAGTTTTGGGTTTCAGCCAACCGGTGTTATCTATGGAGAAGAAGATGTGTGGCGGTTTACAATAAGAAAATAATGGTGTTTAACATTTTGAAAGGTGTGATCACAATGAAAATGTATGTTGTCAATTCCCAATTAAAAAGAATAAAAAAAGGGGATGCTTGTTAATTAAAAAAGCTCTCCTGTTAAATAGGAGGAACATAATTGTTAAATAAACAAGGCTTTGATTTATTGGCGGGAGATTATGATCGTACAGTTCAATTGAGTGAAGACAGTGATTCTTATCCTTTTGCTGGGTACAAGCAAATTTTAAATGCGGTTTTTAATGAAGTTATGTAGAAACAGGCATCGTCTGTGTTAGATATTGGATTTGGTACCGGTATTTTGACGACCAAGTTATATGAAAATGGCCACCCTATTGTTGGCATAGATTTTTCCGCGAAAATGATTGTAATTGCCAGTCGGAAAATGCCAAAAGCTAATCTTATAGAATACGATTTTTCAAAGGGTTTGCCTGCATCAGTCCAAACCAACTCTTATGATTTTATAATAAGCACTTATGCTTTACACCATTTATCTGATCAAGTTAAAGGGCCGTTTATTCAAGAGCTGCTCCCATTGCTTACAGAAAATGGGAAGATTTTGATTGGCGACATTGCCTTCCAGACAAGAAGTCAGCTTTTGGAATGCAGGGAATTGAACTTGTCCCATTGGGACGAAGATGAAGATTATTTTGTTTTTGACGAATTATATGAATCTATAAATGCCATTTGTAAAGTTGAATTTCAGAGAATCTCACATTGTGGGGGAGTTATCATAATTTCTAAAAAATAAACATAGTAGGGAAGGAATTTAAGATGAGCGCCGTTTGTATAAGTAAAGCGGTGCTCTTATTTTTTTATATGAAGCAAAAAAATAAGATTTTATGTTATATTGGAATCAAATACCAATGAATAAAGGAAGAGGTGAATGAAAGTGTATCAAAGACCTGATACCGATGAGTACAATCAGCACTATTCAAACTACATTCGTTTAATTCCAGATGGAGATATAATCGAGATTCTTAATAATCAGATCGACGATACGATTACTCTTTTACAGGGGCTAAAGGAAGAACAATCCCTTTTTAAGTATGGTCCTGACAAATGGACGATTAAAGAAGTAATTGGTCATATAACAGACACAGAACGGATTATGGGGTACCGGATTCTTTGTATCGCTAGAGGTGAAACAATCTCACTTCCTGGTTATGATGATGTTGCCTATGTTCGGAATGCCCATTTTAATAAAGTTTCAATAACAGAACTGTTAGATCACTTTAAAATTGTTCGTCAATCTACTGCGCAATTAGTCAAAAGTTTGGAATCTAACGATTGGTTAAGAAGGGGAATTGCCAATAACTCTAATGTAAGTGTAAGGGCACTTATTAACTTAGTGGCTGGCCATGAACTTCACCACCGAAAACTGATTAAAGAGAGATATATTGGTTCGGATCAGTACCCTCAATGACAGATGGAAGGGGAAGAGAGATGATTCGGGTTCTAATGGAAAACCTGCTTTCTTTTCTGCTTGCTGCAGTTTTCTTTTTTTGGATGTACACTCAAACTGAATTAATCTATAGAATCGTGACCACACCATTTTTTTATATCGTCAATCTTGCAGGACTGAATCTAAACGGAGTAGATGCCATAGTCACAATAATCCGCGGTTTTATCATATTTTTCGGCTTGATTGCGATTTCTTACTTACTAATGATTAAAATTAATAGCAATATTGTAAATAAGAAATATAGTATGATGGCTTTACTTTCAGGTTTGATTGTCTGTCTGTACATTAATTGGTTTTTGGTATTTGTCTATTAAATCCTTTGAAGGAAAATGAGGTGATGCTATTTTGGTTAATAAATATTTATTGCCAATATTCATTTTCCTCTTTTCTTTATTGATTTCCGGCTGTAGCGGTAATACAGAAGATATCGAAAAGACAGTGATCTCGGTATTTGAAGAACAAGGTTTTGACTTATATGAAGTTGACAGATCATCTGGCCTTTTTGAACATAGAACGGAAGCGTATAAAATATACACCCTTGATAGCGACCATCTTTATTTGGTGTTTAACGATCCGGACCACAAAGATATAATTCAGTCAGCAGTTGCAGAGACTGAATTTGTTTATCCAGTCGTATATGAGTCTTTCGAAGAATACTCTCTAATATTTACACCTGCAAAGGATGAGCCAGATTTGAATCATAGGATTGAAGCGATTTTTACAATTCTATTACAAAAAAATCACAATTCATAAAGGATCTATGCTATAATGAGGGAACAAACCATTTTCTTTACTGCTATAAACGGAACCTGCTCAATTTTAAGAGCGGGTTTTTTTATTTCACGTCAAAAAGTAAGAATAAAAAACAGGCTCTTGAAAAGAGCCTGTTTTTTTTAGCCTAATGTCTTATTAAGCTTTTTGAACGTTAGCAGCTTGTGGTCCACGAGCTCCTTGTTCAACTTCGAAAGTAACTTCTTGACCTTCTTCAAGCGTTTTGAAACCTTCGCCTTGGATAGCTGAAAAGTGAACGAATACGTCGTCTCCGCCATCGCGTTCGATGAATCCGAAACCTTTTTCTGCATTAAACCATTTTACTTTACCTTTTTCCATCGTTGTTGCCTCCTTGTGTGTCTGCCACACATTGTATTACTATTCTTGCTCTAAATAATATCCAGGCGAAAAGCTTTGACGCATTTTTCCTTTATATCCCGAACAAAAATAATTCATAATTAGAATATCAGAAAAAAGAAGAGAAAGCAAGGGGCATTGCCAAGGGCGTACGGATTGTAACGCTTTTTAGTAAGATATCACCAATTTATAAAGAGATGAGCCCATTTAAGCCCATCTCAATCAAAATTACCCATAGTAAGGGTATCCATACGGGTAAGCATAATATGGATAAGGGAAGAAGAAAGGAAAAACAAAAACAATACGTGGGAACCGGCGTCTGCGAAAACGACGGAATCTTCTTCTGCCATAAGGTCCAAAACCGCGGGTTCCAGTCATTCCTTCTACTTCGGCTTCATCCACTTCTTCTGGTACCAGCATGGTTATCCCTTCATCATCATAATCTTCAAGAATTCCTTCCATTTGTGTCCCATCTGACATTTGCCCTATTACATGGAAATTTCTATATTTCCTGCAAACGTCTTCAATATTTCGAAGATCTTCTTGATAAACTGGCTGTTGTGGTTGCATACCATAATATTGATTGTACATGAACATCCCTCCTCTGCAATCATAGGGTATTCATCATACAAGCCGATTGTATCTTGTCTGCAGTCATGAAATGGCAATTAATAGGCATTATTTCCGGTATGTACAGTAAAGAAAAGCGCCTATCTTTTAAATATCAGACTTGTTCATGTAAGTATCTTTAAAATTAAATGGCCTGACCCCAGAATAGCGGAAGTAGGATCAGACCAATTAGAACCTATTCTTCGTCGTTGATTTCTCCATCACCAATTTCATCTTCGCCAGGTTCATCATCACAACCAACGACAGAAGTGGCTAAGATTAAGGAAAGGAAAATAACAAAAATCTTTTTCCACATTAGAAGTATCCCCTTTCATCATATATTGGGTAGTATTTTATAAATTTCCGCAAAGTGGATACTTTTATTCACTAAACAGGAAGAGTACATAAGTTAAGAAAGCAAATAAACGGATTTTAAATTTAAGCAAGGAGTCTCCATCAAAACTTTCTGTATTCAATTCGATATCGAAACTTTTATTCATACATAAACTAGGCTATTATTAAATTAGAAAAATTAACCAAGTTTTGAAAAGAGGCCAACATGCAAAATGATGTATTTGTCCTATTAATTTGGCTATTTCCGATTATATTTGCCATTCACGATTTCGAGGAAATTGTAGTAGTTGAGAAATGGGTGGCGAAAAATAAAGCCGTTATATTGGCTAAGCTGCCAAAGCGAGCAGGGCAGTTTTTTGAACATAACTTTGCGAAGAAAACGCACCAATTCTTAATGATTGTTTTCTTTGAGTTTGTCCTGATATCGATTGCCACTATTTTGGTTCATATTTTTGGATTTAACGGAATTTCAAAATGGTTTTATTTGAGCTTATTTTCGGTTATGTTTTTTCACGCTTTCACCCATATTGGGCAGGCATTATTTTTAAAAAGATATGTGATAGGATTAATCACGTCTATTTTTCTATTAATTCCTTATGGCCTTTACTTTTACTTTGTTTTTATAAATGAAGGATTGATGCGATTCTTAGATATAGGAATCAGCCTTGTCTTAGGAGTAGGGTTGTTTGCCTTGTTTTTTCCTCAATTGCATCAAAGGGTTTCAAAGTTATGAACATGAAGAAGTGCCCCAACTAATCCAAATCGTTGAAGCACTTGGAACACTTTTTAATCAGCAGTCTTTTGATTTTCCGACTTCTTTTGCTTTTGTTTCATCATGACGAGAGTTAATGGCTGATCAGAACCTGTTAACAGTTTATAGAAATAGGAAGAAGTCAGATTATAGCTATTCTCTATTTTATCAGCCAGATGGTTTGCCTGTTCAAAAAGTATAGAACGGAGATTGTTAATCTGTCTGAATGTTTTCTCAAGCAAAGCCTCTTGATTATCGAGCTGATTAATCACACGATTTTGGTTTTCATCTTGTTTAACCATTTGCTCAGTCATTTGTTTATTAAGCTCAACTAAATCGTGAATGTCTGATTGGATCAGCTGATTGGCTGCTTTATAAGAGTCCAGCTGATTAACAATTTCATGATTCGATTCGTTAATGATGTTAAGCTGTTCCATTACCTTTTGATTCACTTTTTGTTCATTTTCCATCATCTTTTGGAGCTCGAGATTGTCGTTATTTAATGTATTTATCCACTCTCTTGCCTGAGCTTGGAATTTTTCATGCTTCAAATCGCTTTCCTTTAACTCATGTAATTGTCCAGATAGTTCATTCCACTGTTTAGCTTGAGTTTTGGATTGTTTTTGATAAAGTTCACCAAGTTCTTGGATCGAGATTGCTAGATTTTCATTTATTTTCATTTGTTGATTTACCATCTCAGAAAAATAATCTATTTTTAAGTACCCTTGATTCGGTTCATCAATTTCCCCTCGATGCTTGAAAACATCCGGATGCTTACCGTTATTGATAAATAAGCCCATCTGGTTCACTCCCTTTGCCTATTTTGCTGCAATATCATATGCGTGATACAAGCTGTGGGGGACAAATGCGGATGAGATTGAAATGATGCAGCAATATAATGGTTTAATAAAACTAAAGAGAGGATGGTTTTATTGAAGAGCTTTTTACCTCTTTTTATTCTCCTCTGTTTGATAGCAGGATGCAGCTCCCAAATTTTGACCACTGAATCAAGCTCCACTTTGGAACAGCAAACACCGCTGAAATCAGTTGAAGACTTCGTTAAGAAATCCGCTTATATTGTTGAAGCAGAATATGAAGATAAAAGTCTATTTAGTGGAGACAGTCAGTTTGAATATAAATTTTCTGTAAAAAATCAGTATAAAGGAGAAATAACGGATGATTATTTTTATACACTGGGGTATGAAAATGAATTCGTCCCTGAAACAAGTTATATATTGTTTTTAGAGAGCTATGAGAGTTCTTTATATCCCCATATCCTGTATATCAATCAAGTCCAAGGGTATAACCTCACATTAGGTGAGAGTTTAGATCAGGCGCCTATTTTTAGAGGGCTTTCCCCAGAAGAGATTAAAGAACTCATTGAAAATTCAAGTCCATTATCCTTTCACGGGACTGAACCGAAAATTCCTGATTATGCAGAAAGTCCAAAGGCATTAATAGAAAATTCGGATGTCATTGTGATGCTCGAGATTGTTTCAGAAGAGCCGCACAATAAGTATGTAAGCTATGCAAGGGCAAAGAGATTACAATCCTATAAAGGGAAGTTAGACAAAGGGCCGTATCTACTGCCAAGTTCAATAGAGGCCGGCCAAAAAGTAATTGCATTTTTTAATAAAAATGGAGACCAATTCAATTTATCTACCCGTAAAGACAGTGTTTATTTTGAAAATGCAGCGGGATGGGATGAAATCCTGAGTCTCTTAAACAATTGATCTCTTTACTTTAATGGAGGACACTTATGATCTTATTTCAAAAAGAAAATCTATTAGTACGAATTCTTAAAACAGAAGACAATATGTTTTTAGCAAAATGGCTCTCAGATCCGCAAGTACTTCAATTCTATGAGGGCCGCGACAATCCTTTTACTTTAGAAGAGATTAATGAGAAATTTTACAATCGAGAAGATGAAGTAATGAAATGTATCGTTGAATATGAAGAGAAAGAAATTGGCTATATTCAGTTTTATCCAGTCGAGGCCGAAGAGAGACTAAAGTATGGGTACAGTGATAATCAGGAAGTCATTTATGGGACTGACCAATTTATTGGTGAGACTGATTTTTGGAATAAGGGAATCGGAACAAGATTAGTGCAGGCTATGATCGAGTATTTAGTTAAAGAGAAACGGGCCAGCAAGGTGGTTATGGATCCGCAAACATGGAATGAGAGAGCTATCGCTGTCTATGAAAAATGCGGGATGAGAAAAGTAAAACTTCTACCCAAAAACGAATGGCATGAAGGGGAGTATCGTGATTGCTGGTTGATGGAATACCATCCCGTTTGATACAACATTAGCGATTTACAGAGTCGAAGAGGAAAGGACGAATAAAGTGAGAACAAAAGAAGTGATAGATGAATTTGAATCGCTGGTCAGGACAACCGCATTCGTTATATACCTATATTTATGATTTTATTTGGCATGACAATCACCATCAGAAGCAAATCGAGGAGTATATATCAAAAACGAATAGTCTTTAATACTGGTATTTAAATAGGGGGAAAAATTATGTCTAAAAATGAATCAATCCAAACCATAGATGATGTCTTGAACATGTTAGACCATCTTATTAAAGAAAATTCTCGGTTTGAATGGGATGCTTTTTATACAAATCGTGAAAAAAACATTCCCTTTTTTGCGAATAAGCCTGATGAGAATTTAGTTGAATACTTTGATAGTGGGCAGCTGACAATTGGGAATGTATTAGAACTAGGGTGTGGTCCCGGTCGTAATGCTATTTATTTGGCTGAGAAAGGCTGCAAAGTGGATGCGCTTGATTTATCAGAAGAGGCTATTCAATGGGGAAATGAACGGGCAAAAGAAAAAGCAGTCAACGTGAATTTTATCTTAAAAAATATATTTGAGATGGAGATCGGGGAAAATTCGTATGATCTTGTCTATGATTCAGGCTGCTTCCATCATATTGCACCACATAGAAGAATCAGTTATTTGCAGCTATTACATAAAGCCATTGCACCAGGAGGTTATTTTGCGTTAACGTGTTTTATAGAAAATGGAGAATTCGGAGGGTCGACTATTTCAGACTGGGATGTGTATCGACATTTTAGCTTGCATGGCGGGCTTGGATTTACGGAGGATAAATTAAGAAATATATTCAAGGATTTTGAAGTGATTGAGATTCGCAGAATGAAAGATGTTGAACACTCAGCTTCTGTTTTCGGGACAAGTGGTTTATTAGCTGCTTTATTTCATAAAAAGTTATGATATTAAGAAAATACCTTAGTCTAATAGTAATTATTAGACTAAGGTAGAAATATTACAAGTAAGGAGTATGCAATTAAAAAAGCTTAATCATCATCGTCATCATCATCATCATCGACTTTAATAAAGTCTTCATGACGGAAGAACATTGAAGGGTCGTGGAATCTAAATTGTGCGTCTGTTCCTACAACACTTACTTCAACTTTTTCGGCTTTAAGATCTATATCTCCACTAATTGTTACTCTGTAAATATTTCCTGCTGTTACAGTAACAAACACATCACGGCATCTATCACTATTAATAAGGACAATTTCATTACAAATCAAAGTTTCTACTGTTTCAGCACTTGTTGCACATCTTGCACCAGGAGGAATTACTGGAGCGTTGGGACCAGGACATTCGTGAACTTCCACTCTGACTTCTTGGGTTTCATTGGTTGGGTTCTTTAAAACGATAATTAAAAAGTTTGGAGCAACACCAGGTGCTCCAAGAATATTGGCTGGTGCACGAAAGGGTCCAGTAGTAATTTCAGCCATATCCTTACCTCCTTTCTCGATATACAATAATATATGATTCTATATTTAAACGGAGTGGACAAAGTTATTGAATTGAGTACACATTTTTGCTCTTTTGAATACTTCTTAATACGTAAAAAGGTGATTTTATTGACTAGTATAAAGCCAAAAAGAATTCATATCATCGGTTCAGTTGGAAGCGGAAAAACAACGCTTGCCCGGCAGTTATCAAAGAGTCTGCAAATTCCTTTTTATGAACTGGATAATATCGTTTGGACTCGATCTAAACAGGGTGATATTCGAAACAGGCCGGACGTACGGGATCAAAAGCTTGCAGCTATCGTTCAGGGAAACGAATGGATAATAGAAGGGGTTCATCATACATGGGTTCAGGACAGCTTTAAGAAGGCTGATCTAATCATATTTCTTGATACATCGTTTTCAAAAAGGAAGTATAGAATTATTAAAAGATTCATTTTGCAGAAACTAAAAATGGAAAAGTCGAACTATAAGCCTTCCATAAAAATTTTTATTAAAATGTTTGAATGGAACCGCCATTTTGAACATATAAGCAAGCACGAAATTTTACATATATTAGAAGTCTATCAGGAAAAATTAAAGATAATAAAAGAGCCTATTGAACTTCTTACATATATTGATATGACTAGATAATTCGACAAAAGAGTTTGGTGCATCCAAGCTCTTTTTTCATTTGACTGAAAGCATAGTACTTGTCATAATATGGATAGAATTTAAATTTTCTGTAACTTAATCGAAAGTTGGGGATCATGCTTTGCTTTGGCAGATTGTGAAGAAAAAGCAAGTGAGTTATTTGTAAATAGCTACATTTCTTTTAGATCAATTCCTATCGTTTTTAACAATTTTTTGATAGCTATTGAAAGAAACCCTTTATCAGTATATTCTTTATGGAGAAGCAGAGATAGAAAGGGGAAACCAAATGCTTAAAGGGATATTTGTGAATTTGCTCGTCATCATATTACTTGTCTTAACCGGTTGTGCCAGTAAAGCAGTTGACCAGGTTAATAAACAGCAGCAGCCAGAGCAAGAAACTTCCCCAGATGTTCATGAAGATACGAGTGGACTCAGTGAACTCCCGACTTTTTTAGATGGTCAGCCTGAAAAAGTAATCAATACGTATGCGGCTGTTTCAAGATTCTTTGACCTTTTAGATCTAATTCCTGCTCAATGCGGAAGCGAAGAAACGGAATCCAGCAGCCTTGATTGCTTTGTATATAAAATAAATGAAGATGGAAGCGTAATTTGGACGGATAAAGCAACCAAATGTAAGACCTGTGTCGATATTGCATCCAAAGCAATCTATGATTTTACTAGGGGAAAATCGGTCGATGAGATAAAGGCTGAAATTAAAAGTACGTATAATAAATAAAAGAGATTAAGAAACTTTGGCCATAAACGATAGGTCCAAGTTCTTTTATTTAACAATCTTCTTTTATATAACTCTCCTTGCCCCAACTAAAACCTTTTTCCAATAAGGTTCTAAACTGGATACTTCAACTTTCCCGGCTTTCCTGTAAGTATGAAGAATTTGCCCGTTGCCCAAATATAAAGCCACATGTCCTATTTTTTCTATACCCTTCTTCTTTTTTCTTTTCTTTGTCGTAAAAAATAATAAATCTCCACGTTTTACATGATTTAATGGGATTGTTTTACCCGCCTGAAACTGTTGCCGTGAATTTCTTGGCAAACCGATTCCGTTCTTAAAGAAAATGAATTGCACAAAAGAACTGCAGTCAAAAGTACTGCTTTGAAAAGGCGGAGAATTGAATAAATATGGAGTGTCAAGGTATTTCAATCCTGTTTCTATAATAGATTCTGTCTTCATGATGTACAATCATCCTTTAGCTTGTATACCTCATCATATACAACCATTCATTTATTGGAGTGGACGAGCGTCAATGAAATTTACATTTTCTAAATTGGATGTTTTATCCATTTAAGAAAAATAGTATACTTTATGAAACATAGAGCTAAGGAGGATAGAAAGATGAAAATAAGAGATGCCGTAATAGAAGATGCCCCGCATTTGGTAAATCTGATAAAAGAGGTAGAGGAGTCTAATTTTATGCTATTTGGCCCTGGGGAAAGACAGACAACCGCTGAACAGTTACTACACAGGATCGAGTCGATGACACAGGATGAGACATCTACTATTATAGTAGGCGAAGCGGATGACCGAACCTTAGCAGGATATCTAATGGCGATTGGGGGAAATCCTACACGAGCGCGGCATAAGGTATATCTAGTGGTAGGAGTCTCTGGGAAATTTCGGGGAAAAGGGGTAGGGACGCAATTATTTTTAAGATTAGAAGAATGGTCACGGACTAAAAATATCCATAGACTTGAGCTAACCGTTCTAACACATAATGAAAGAGCCATATCCCTTTACAAGAAAATGGGATTTGAAATTGAGGGAACGAAGAGGGATTCTCTATTTATTGATGGAATATATCGTGATGAATATTATATGTCAAAACTTATAAGAGACTATTAGACAGATATAAAGTGTCATGCAAGTTAGAGGTTGCAAAAGGGATGGGGCATTTTATTCCTGAGGATTTTCCTGATTTATTCAAGATGCTATTGATTTTTATATATAAATAAAAAAAGGGAAGTCCACTAGAATTTATGATGGACCTCCCACTTTTTTATAGGAATACAAAGTAAATTACAGCCGCTAAAACAATTCGGTAAATCGCAAATGGTGTCAATTTAATTTTGTTAATCAGCTTAAGGAAAAAGCGGATTGAAACTATGGCGAACAAAAATGCACTGATGAATCCTGCGATGAAAAATGGCAGAGCATCGAGTGTAAAATACTGCCAGTTCTTTAATAGGGACAAGCCGCTGGCACCGGCCATAATTGGCACAGCCATGATAAAAGTAAAGTCAGAGGCAGCGCGGTGGCTTAATCCGACTAAGACCCCTCCAGAAATAGTAGCTCCAGATCTTGAAAATCCTGGCCATAATGAGAGACACTGAACAAGTCCCACTGTCAAAGCTTGTTTATAAGTGATTTGATCGACTGTATCAATTTTTGGTGTGTTTTTTGTGAATTTATCAGCGATAATCATGAAAATAGCACCGAGAACTAATCCTACTAACACCGTTCTAGTTGTAAATAAGTGTTCATCGATGAAATCTTCAAATAATACTCCAAGAACCCCAGCCGGAATTAAACCGATGATCACAGTGGTCAGTTTTAAGCGATTCTGGTTAACCGACTGTTTTTCTCTCCCGCTTTTTGTTAAACGATTTAAACCGAGCAAGTCCATAAATCGACTCCAAAATACGACGACAACTGCTAAGATGGAACCGAGCTGGATTACGACTTTAAAGGTGTTGGCTGGATATTGTCCTAAGAATTCTTTAGACTGCAGCCACATATCATCGACGATAATCATGTGTCCGGTTGATGATACTGGAGCAAATTCTGTAAGTCCTTCGACAAGCCCCAAAATAATGGCTTTCAGTAATGTTAGTAAATCCATTGTTAGATTCCCCTTGTTTAAAATTAAATGGTCCAGTTTATTAACGAAAAAAAGAAACTCGACCCTACAAATTTCATAACTCGTTTAAGTATACTATCATTTGCAAATTCACAAAAGGATTTTCCATGAAGGAAATTGAATTGGAAAAAGAGAATAGAAGAAGCCCGGACAAAAATGACTGCACCGGTTCTGTGCGTGAGGATATCTAAGAATTTCAATTGGTTGAACCTGACGGATGTTACTGGGCTTTTACTGAATCAGTTAACTTAGATTGAGAAGTTTAGTAAGTTTGGTACTTGAATTAAAGATTGTTTTCATTCTAATTGTTTTTTATTTCTCCTAATAAAAAGCCGATCGATAATAATTCAAATAGTATTAAATCTTTACCGTGTACTAAATTTTTCATGGATAGCGGTTCTTTACGAAAATAAGTAAACAGTTCGTTCATTACATGGTGTAATCGATCGTCCACATGAAATTGCTGATGATGGATTATTTCTTTAAGTGATTGAAACATGTGATTTAAAAGTTCATATTCTTTTTTTGTCAGATGAACGTTAGTGGATGGTAAATGGATTAAATTTTCGAACCGATTAACGATTTGTTTAAGGATATTAAATTTTTTCATTTCCTGATGATACTCATGGAGTTTTTCTCTCGTGGTGCGGTGGAACATCCACTCTTTCTTTTGGAAAGTAAACATGGTTTCTGTTTTTTCAATATTGCCTTGGATGTCCTGAAACAATTTGTTTGTTTCATGGTGCAGCTCTTGCAGATTAATGAGTTCTTGTCCTCTTTTTTCTAAAAGAATGCCTGTATTCCTAAAAAGCTCATGAAGTCTTGCTGAAATGGATTCTATATATTGGGGCGGCATTACAAAGACATTAACCAATGAGGACACAATGAGCCCAATACTAGTGGTTCCTAGCCTAATAAAAAATGAGGAAACATAATGGTCATGAATAGTAGGGATCATGGCTATACCTGTTAAAGTAGCCACAAGTGTTCCTGCATCTAGCCTAAGCTTTGTACATGTAAAAATAGTCAGTAGTGTTACAATTGCATATGTAATCGGCCGATCGTTCATAAGGTACCCGAATAATGCTGCATAGCCAGCTCCAATCGCAGAAGCGGGAAAACGGACAAATGCTTTTTTGATCGAATCAGCCGCAGTTGGTTCGATGGTGACAATGGCTGTTATAACAGCAAACATTGCGGGCCAGTGTAATAATTGACAAATAAGGGCCGTTAAAAATACAGCAATCCCTGTTTTCATAATTCTGCCGCCGATGACAAGTTTCATTTTATTCAAAGCAGTAACCTTCTTTAATATGTTTTCTTTTGGAATTATATAACAAAAGGACAGGAATAAAGAAATTTTGCGGGAAAATTGCAGTTTGTTTAGAAAAGAATCTCGGTTAAGTTCGGTAAAATGGATTTAAGTTCGGTTAAGTGAGTGCTGAGTTCAGTAAAACAAAAGTGAGTTCGGTTAAATGAGTGTCGAGTTCGATAAAATGGATTTAAGTTCGGTTAAGTGAGTGCTGAGTTCGGAAAAGCAGTTACTGAGTTCGGTTAAATGTCTGTCAGTTCGGTAAAACGAATTTGAGTTCTGTTAATTAGTTATAGAATTTGAAAAATAGCCTGATTTCGGTATTAAAATAGAGGGATTTCCAGGAGAAATAAATAACGTAACTTAATCTTTAACGCCTCCTGGTCAGAAAACAAAGATGAATGGATGATTTTATAATGAAAATCGAAGTACAACATAAAATTCCAAAAAAAATACTGACGCCAACAAGCGGGTTCTTGAATGGATACAGTCACTCGCTAAATCCTTATGCGGGCTGCGCATTTGCTTGCTCTTATTGCTATGTAAGGCAAAGTCCAGTTGGTCTCTTCCGAAAGCAAGAGTGGGGTACATGGGTCGATGTGAAACAAGAGGCAAGAGAATTGATTACAAAGGAAATTCGCAATTTAAGAAAGAGGAATAAGGAGATTACGATCTTTATGTCCTCTAGCACAGATCCTTATCAGCCTGTTGAGTATAAGGAACAAGTGACTCGAGCTCTGCTTGAAGCGATGGCGGAAACACCGCCTGATTTTTTGTTTGTTCAAACTAGAAGTCCGCTTGTCACGAGGGATTTGGATCTGTTTCTTCAATTAAAAGATCGAATTCGGATTAGCGTTACCGTTGAAACCGACTTGGAAGATATTCGTAAAAAATTCTCTCCGCAAGCACCTCCGATTCAGGCAAGGCTGAAAGCGCTGCAAGAATTAAAGGAATATCATTTGCCTACTCAAGCTGCCGTTGCCCCGGTATTACCTTTTTCGAATGATTTTCCTGCAAAATTGGCTCAAGTAACTGAACGTATTTGTTTAGATGATTATACAGGCGATGGCAGTCAAGGCAAACGCACAGAGAGACTCGGAATTAATGATATATATGAAAAAGACCAGTTGGAATATTGGTATAAAAATAGACCTAGTGAAAAGGCCTTAGAAAAAATGAGAACTTCTTTTAAACCGGACCAAATTTTAGTGGGGCAGAAAGGTTTTATGCCTTTTTAAAGACATAAAGAGGTCAAGTAAACTGAATTTACCCAACCTCCATCCTATTGCTTTGATTTTTTTGAAGCTTGAGGTTTTCCGCCTTTCCTTGACTTTGGATTGGTTTCATTAGCATGCTGTACAGCTTGTTCCAGCTTTTTCTTCATAAGTCTCCAACTCCTTTCAACGCCCTAGTTTTTCCTAATTGTAGCGATTTCATGAATAATTTAAATAAGGGGTAACGGAGACTATTATCAATAGAAATTAAATATTCTTGACGAAAATATATTACTAATATATAGTTACTTACATAAAGTAAGTATATTGATTTTTTATTAAAAGGAATAGGTGGGCTTAAATATGAAATTCCATCAAGCACCGACTATTTTTGTCGGCCAGGTACATTTGAAAGTTCAAAATTTGGATAGATCCGTTGCCTTCTATCAGCAAATTATTGGATTTAAAGTGCTAGAAAAAACCGAACATAAAGCAGTTTTTACCGCTGACGGAAAAACGCCGTTATTAATTGTGGAACAGCCTGAAAATGTTAAACCATTAAATCATCGGGATACAGGTCTTTATCACTTTGCGCTTTTATTGCCTAGCCGTCCCTTATTAGCGAAAGCTCTAATTCATTTAGCACAAAGTCAATATCCGCTGCAAGGGGCATCTGACCATTTCGTTAGTGAAGCTCTTTATTTAGCTGATCCAGATGGAAATGGCATTGAAATTTATGCAGACCGTCCAGCTGATACATGGGAATGGAATAACGGGGAAGTGAACATGGCTACTGTCGGATTAAATGTGCAGGATCTGCTGGCAGAAGACGACGGCACTCCTTGGCAAGGGCTGCCTGAAGCCACCGTAATGGGCCATATTCACCTGCAAGTTTCAGAATTAGCAAAGATAGAAGAATATTATGTGAAAGGACTAGGATTAGATGTTGTGACCAGATATGGCCGCCAGGCTCTCTTTATTTCTGATAATGGGTATCACCATCATATCGGTCTTAATACATGGAACAGTTTAGGCGGTAAAGCTCCCGCAGAGAATAGTGTCGGTTTATCTTGGTTTACACTTGTGTTTCCAAGCGAAGAAATCAGAAATCAAAAAATTGACCAGCTAAAGGCGATTAATGCACCGGTTCAAGAAGAAAACGGTAAATTCATAACCAATGATCCTTCAGGTAATACGATTTGGTTAGTCGTAAATTCTTGATTTATTATGTAAAATAGTAAGCTGCGACTCTTAGTTGGGTCGCTTTTTTTATGTAAAAAAAAGGAATTTGATGTCGAAATAGAGAATATGTTTGGGATAAACAAAGGGGGATTATTATGAGTTATATCAATAATATGAGAAAATACATAGGCAGGGAAACATTATTTACAGTCGGCTGCGGTGTGATTATTGAAGAGAACGACATGATATTGCTCCAACATCGGTCGGACGGGGATAATTGGTGTATTCCAGGCGGAATCATGGAAATCGGTGAAACGTTTGAAGAGTCAGCAAAGCGAGAAGTTCTAGAGGAAACTGGGTTAACAGTAACTAATTTAGAGCTGTTTGGCTTATATTCTGGAGAAAAGTGTTTTGCTGCTTATCCGAATGGAGATCGAGTTTTCAGTACACAAATTATTTTTTATACAAAAACATTTACAGGTACTTTAAAGGTAACGGATTTAGAAAGTAGGGAACATCGGTTTTTTAAAAGAAATGAACTGCCTGTCAATCTTAATCCTAGACAAAAGTGCTTTATTTTAGATTGGAATAACGGGGTGAAAACGCCAGTTATTAACTAGAAAGGAGTAATCTCATGAGTTTTTTAAATAAGGTTGTTATCGTTACGGGTGCGGCAAACGGGATTGGTAGAGGTGTGGCGCTAGAATATGTAAAGTCAGGAGCAAAAGTTGTTCTGGCTGATGTAAATGAGGAACAGGGAGTACAAACCTTAGCCGAGATTAGGAAATCATGGAGTGAAGTTCAATTTTTAAAAACCGATGTCAAAAAACCAGATGACATTGTGGAGCTAATGAATTTTACGAAACAAACATATGGCACGATTGATATTCTCATTAATAATGCCGGGAAGGGTCTATTTAAATCCCCATTTGATGTAACGGTCGAGGAATGGGAAGACGTTATACATACGAATCTAAGAAGTGTCTTTTTATGTTCGCGAGAAGCAGCGAAGGTAATGAAGGAAAACGAAGAAGGTGGATCGATTGTAAATATAGCTTCTACCCGAGCGATTATGTCAGAGCCTAATTCAGAGGGTTATGCTGCAACAAAAGGCGGAATTGTCGCCCTGACTCATGCATTAGCAGCTTCTTTTAGTAACTATAGAATTACGGTGAATGCTATATCTCCCGGATGGATTGAAACCGGTGAATACAGCAAATTGAGTAGTCTTGATCATGAACAGCATTTATCCAAAAGGGTTGGGAAACCTGACGATATTGCAAGAGCCTGTTTGTATTTGACTGCAATAGAAAATGACTTTGTGACAGGGGTCAACTTAGTAGTAGACGGCGGGATGACGAGGAAGATGATTTATGAGGAGTAGTTTTTGTTTTCTTAACAGGCAGCCTATGACCTTGCATGGAATGAAGCTAATCGTGTTAATCATCTAATAAATACGAACCGATTTGATCTTTTAAAGCTTTCTTACACCCATCTTGATTTTTTATTAGAAAATGTGAAGTAAACTCCTTCAATTTTGAGATTTTGAACCGATATTAAAAAAAGATAAAGGTTTAATAAAGGAGTCTTGCGCTAATGGATATACAAGATTTGATTGCGAAAGTGAATCAAAGTACAGATGAATTAGATTTTGCGACGGCTAGAGTTTATATAGAAGAGAACCTGCAGGTATTAAAGGAAAAACAAGCTAAGCTAAACAGTAATGCAAGGGAATTGCTCCGATTTTTAGTTGATCAGAAGGAATCAGGTATCCAGCCATTATCCAGACAAGAAATGGCGGTCATTAATACCATTAATACATATGCGACAAAGTTTGACTTAAGAGGACTTAAGTTTCTGGTGAAAGATCATGCCAAGCTTTTGTTTAAAAAAGAAGTAGTGGATTATTTGAATTCAGATGCCAAAATAATATTAGAAGGAATGGGAGCTATTTCAACTAAAAGTAAAACCGGTTCATCACCTTCTGTCTAAAACGCTAACACGACCCTTTACAGGAAAATGGTCGTGTTTTTTATATTTATATTTTTGATTTATTCCTTTCTCCTATAAAATAAATACAGATAAATAAAAAGGAGTTAACGATGTGGCAAGCAAATTATTTTATCAAGATCCATACATTCAAACATTTAGAACCGAAATTGTAAACCAGCGTCAAGACGAACAGGGAAACTGGTATGTTGTTTTGAAAGAAACTGCGTTTTATCCAACAGGCGGCGGCCAGCCTTATGATACTGGTACGCTGAATGGTATAAAAGTTACCGCAGTGGAAGAAATCAATGGTGAAATCCGCCATTATTTAGAACAGCCAATGTCTAATTTAGCTGATCCAGTATTTGGTCAAATTGATTGGGACAGACGTTTTGATCATATGCAGCAGCATGCAGGTCAGCATATTTTATCGGCTGCCTTTGAGGAATTGTTTCAAATAAAGACCGTGAGCTTTCATCTTGGTTCAGAAGTATTAACAATCGATTTAGACACTCCTGAGTTAACAGAGAAAATTGCTCTTCAAGCAGAGCGTTTAGCCAATCAAATCATTTTAGAAAACCGACCGATAGAAACCAAATGGCTGACTGAAGAAGAAGTAAAGAAGTACCCCTTACGAAAAGAATTATCTGTAACAGATAATATCCGTCTTGTGATTATTCCTGAGTTCGATTATAACGGCTGCGGCGGAACTCATCCAAGCTCTACAGGCCAGGTCGGTTCCATCAAAATATTGAAATGGGAAACACAAAGAAAGAAAATCAGGGTACAATTCGTTTGTGGAAATCGTGTTCTAAAGCAATTACATATCAAACAAAATGTTTTAATTGAATTAACCCAGATTTTAAATGCACCTGAAATAAAAGCAGCAGAAGCAGCTAGCCGCCTGTTAGAAAAGAATAAAGAATTAGAAAAAGACTTAGGGGAAGCTCAAGATCAGCTCTTACAGTTTGAAGCAGTACAGCTGTTGGGCGAAACACAAACGATCGGTGGCAATATTATGATTACAAAAGTATTTTTAAACCGGCCGCTAAAGGAACTTCAAAACATGGCTAGGCTAATCACAGAAAAGAATAGCGAAGTTATCGTTGTATTCGTTTCTAAAAATGAACAGCAGCTGCAGTTTGTAAGTGCCAGTGGCGGCGAAGTGGTACTAGATCTGAGACGAGTTGGAAAAGAAGTTTTCCCGCTTATTAATGGGAAGGGCGGAGGAAATTCATCTTTTATACAAGGCGGGGGCGAGGCACTCCTTTCTCCTGAGGATTTTATTCATAAGGTTTTAGAGAAAATAAGGGAATACTGAAACATATTAGAGCCTGGTAGTTTGATGGCAAATAGTAAAAAAATAATAATGGACCCCATATCTTTTCACTCCTCTCAAACGTTTATAAAGTAGAGAGGTGCAAAAGGAGTGATCAAACATGCGAGATGAACTAAATAAATCGGCTTTTACGAATGGAAAAGAGCTGGATCTTGAGCTGGAACAGAGAATTTATCACCTGTATCCAAAACTTCAGCAATATTGCCATTTTATATCTCAAAACCAATGGGATGGGGATGATTTGGCCCAGGAAGTGGTCACTAAAGTCCTGGATCGCTATAAATATAACACTAGCATCAGTCCTGCTTTGCTGAGAAAAATGGCGTATAACCAATGGATTGATACCGTTCGCAAAAAGAAATATGAGTCTCTGACCATCACGGAAGAAATCGATCAGCAGGAGTACGATAAACCGATTGAGACTTCGTTGGAAGTCATTGATTTTCTAATGAAAGAACTGACTCCGAAGCAGGCAGCGATATTTCTGTTAAAAGAGGGATTTCATTATCAATTAAGCGAGATCTCAGAGTTTTTTGGTGCCACAGAAATGTCGGTTAAAGCCACTTTATATCGGGCCAGAAAAAGGATTGAAACCAAGAACTCAAATAGCGACAATGATACATCTGCGCAAATCTATTGGAATGATGAAGAACGGAAACAAGTCTATGATCTTTTTAAAACCACGATCGAAACGCAGGATCCGGCCATTCTCATCAAAGCCATACCATTCATCCGCTTGTTTGAATCCGAAGCTAATACTCCAAAGCTTATCATGAAGAACCACTGGACTGCGTATTCTCCTTCAAGCACACTCTCTATGGCGGCATAACCTTAAGCTTAAAGGAGGAAATTTAGAATGAGTACGATTCCATATGTGATTGAACAGTCAAATCGGGGGGAGCGCTCCTATGATATTTACTCCCGTTTATTAAAAGACCGAATCATTATTTTAGGCGATGAAATTAATGACCATGTTGCAAATAGCATCGTAGCACAATTATTATTCTTGGCAGCCGATAATCCAGAAAAGGACATTTCCTTATATATTAATAGTCCTGGAGGCTCTACAAGTGCAGGTTTCGCTATATTTGATACAATGCAATATATTCAGCCTGATGTAAGAACGATTTGTACCGGTATGGCTGCATCCTTTGGAGCCATGCTGCTTTTAGCCGGCACGAAAGGAAAGAGGTTTGCTTTACCTAATAGTGAAATCATGATTCATCAGCCGCTTGGCGGTGCCAGAGGGCAAGCAACAGAAATCGAAATTTCCGCAAAGCGCATTTTAAAATTGCGGGAGCATATCAATCATATCATTGCAGAACGTACTGGCCAGCCAATTGATAAGGTCGCAAAAGATACAGACCGGGATTTTTTCATGAGTGCTGAAGAAGCAAAAGAATATGGGATCATTGATGAGATTATAACAAGGTAATTCTCAGGTACGGTACAGGTGGGTATTTTGCGGACACTGGTTCCGTTATTCGAGAAAAAATAAGGTTTTTTCGATTTTATAGGACATGGGTTCCGTTATTGAGCGAAAAAGAGGTCATTTTCGTATGAAAAACCTTATATAACGGATCTCATGTCCTTAAATTTTTCAGATTCCCATTATTTTATGGAATAACGGATTCTATGTCCGTTACAAGTTGATACAAGATATTAAAGCATAATCATAAGTTTCGATTTCTGCAGAAAAAACATAATTCCGAATCGTTTCGTTCATACTAAACATATGTTCGGGAGGTGTTTTTTAAAATGGAATCCAAAAGCTTTGAGCAAATATACGAAGAGTATAAGAATCAGGGAGAACAGCAGGCTCAGGAAGAAGTTCCTTCTGTGAATAACACAAATAAAGAGGAGATTGTGGCCGTACGAAAGAATGAAGACGGAGACCTGATTGCATTCAAAACCAATACAGGCAGAGAATTGGATTACATCACAGCTCTGCAGGAAGCAAAAGCCGGGAACTTAGCCCATGTGGATGTCTTTCATAAATACGGCAGAGATATTTTAAGAAGTGAACCGGATGGAATTAAGGAGAACAATTTAGATCGCTTACCTTCATTTTAAACATTTATTGCAGGCACTCCTTTACTGGAGTGTCTTACTTTATATAGGCTCTTTAGATTACTATGAATAATTGACTGTCAATCTCAATAAAATGAACTAACGCAAATTGGGATTGGAGGAATCAAAATGAGTCGCGTTACAAAAGCTATGTTAATAGAATACGAACGTCTTAATCAAAGTAAAAAAGAAATTGAAGCCCAAATGAACAAACTTAAAAAGCATTTTCATGCTTATTTTGACGAGACTGTCGGAGAAAATGAAAAAGGTGAGCTTGTCCTTGAAGGGTACAAGCTGCAAAGACTAATCAGAAGTGTCGAGCAGTTTGATGAAGAGAAAACGGTTGAAAAACTAGAAGAACTGAATATGAAGGATTTAATTCAAATCGTAAAACGACCAGATGAAGAAAAAATTCATGCTGCTCTGAATTTAGGCTTTCTTAAAAGAGAGGATATAGAACAATGTATCCTTAATAAAAAGACGGGAGCAATTTCTGTTAAGGCTATGGTAGAATAATAGAGAATATTGGGATGAGACATTTAATGAAAAAAGACTGAATGTGCTTAGATACATTCAGTCTTTTTAATGATTAACTTCCGCTTGATGAAGCAGCGGTTACACCCGCTGCTGCGGCGATCATGGCAGCCTGCTGGGCTTGGATGAGGGCTTCGATGATCGAGTGGAAGCCTGTTTCTATGAAACTGGGATCCTCAATTTTACTGCTTATTGTCAGATTAACAGCCATCATAAAGTTCATGTCTTTATGCCATTTGAAAAGTTTATTTGTATTTAATTCTTCTGTTACTCTTTCAATTGTTTTAATTTCATTGGCTCCGTCTTCAATTAGCGCAAGCATCCCTATTTCCGGATAATGGGTAGGCTTTGGTTTTCTGCCTAACTGGTGAAAGGTGTCCTGTAATCTGATGCAGCGGTTTACTAATTTACTACTATCTGTTTCATGGTCTAATGAAAGAATATGACTTAGAAATTGAAGGTCATTCCCTTTTTTAAAGCCATTTTCATTTAATTGATTGTAAAATAGCTCAATCACATCCATCAATTTTTCAACTGGTTCCTTACGAGCCGCGACCATTACGGCAAGCGGATAGTCTGCAGAATTAGTTAAGAAAAAATGCTTCTTTTGCATACCTTTGTAAACAGCCATCGCCCGCTCTATTTTTTCCTTCCGGTTTGTTAATAGATTAGTATCTTTTAACAAAGTAAAGGCTGCAATGTATGTAAAAGCCCCTCTGTTAAAGCCCCCATTGACAAGCTCTTCATATAACTCAATATAGTCACCGAATATCTTTTCTGGATTTTCGAAGTGAATATCGAGCATAGCTGCTGTAGTAAATCTTTGGTATGATTTTAGGGTGGAAAAGGCCCCAACGTTGTTTTTGATATAATCACTGATTTTAAGAAAGCGATCTATTTGAAAGTTCTTTTTATTAATGACATACATAGAAGCAATGAGCATTAATGTTCGCTGATCGGCAATTTTCCACTTTAATTTTTCTTTTAATAAGGAGTATATTTGAATATAATCATTTAAGTTTTGGTCAATGATTTGATGATTCATTTAATAATTCCTCATTTCCAGTTTTTTCAGTTATTTTTACGTTTTATAAAGGAAATAGGTTTCAAATCGTATGTAAGAAAAGGGAGTTAGCATGAAAAATATAGGACTTGTATTAGAAGGTGGAGGCTTGCGGGGAGTTTATACTGCCGGTGTACTTGAGTTTTTTATGGAAAAAGATCTTTATTTTCCTTATGTAATTGGTGTATCAGCTGGAGCAGGAATGGCAGCTTCCTATTTATCGCGGCAAAAGGGGAGAAACTGGAAGGTTAATATTGATTTGGCGATTGACCCGCGCTATGTTTCGTTTCGTAACTGGATTCGAAATAAAGAGGTTTTTGGTATGGACTTTATTTTTGATGAAATTCCTAATCAATTGGTTCCTTTTGATTATGATACTTTTTTGAAGGCCGAAGAACATTTTATTATAGGAACCACTGATTGTGAAACTGGAGAGCCTGTCTATTACAGTAAGGATGAGCATGGGGAGCATATGCTAAAAATCATTCGTGCCTCAAGTTCCTTGCCATTCCTTGCCCCAAGCGTTGAATATGATAATCGAAAACTGCTGGATGGCGGCATCATTGACCCGATTCCGATAAGAAAAGCCCAAAAAGATGGGAATATCAAGAATGTCGTTATTATGACAAAGCCGCCGCATTATCGAAAGAAGAAAAGTAAACTTAGCATGATGTTGAAATATTTGAGTAAGAAACAGCCTAAAATTGGAGAAGTTTTGCTGACAAGACATACATTATACAATGAGACATTACAGTATTTACAAGCAGAAAAAGAAAGAGGGAATGTCTTTATTATTCAGCCGAGCGTGGATATTCCTGTCAGCAGAATTGAGAGAAATCAGGAAAAATTAATCCAACTCTATGAGTTAGGCATGAAAGATGCGGAAAAACTGTATCAAGATCTTAACCTATTTATTTTTCAAAAATGATTAATAGACAGTAATAGTATTATGTAGACTAAAATCGTAATGATATAATTGTTGTCCATTCATTAACAACTGCTCAAACAAGATCACGATTCTGAATCAATCATAGATCCAGACAAAGTGGTCTTTTTTGCGTTAACTCTATTCCGGTATAGTCTGCTTTTGGCACTAGACCTAGGCAAATATGGAAATTTAAATGAATAAAATAATTTAGGCAGTTTGTCCTAATCAAATATCTTAGTTTAGCATAATTTGGTACAAGGAATACAAAAACAGTTTCACTTTACTCTTTTACAAGGGTTTAGGCTTTTTTGTCTAAACTTAAGGAATTTATTTATAAGGGAGGTTTTAACATGATGGGGCTATGGAGATATCAAGGACAAGCAGTTGACGTTATCGACCGTAATGGGAGAGTTTATAGGGGAATTTTTGACGGTACAAATCAAACAAGAGGCCTATTTCTTCGTTCTCGCTTCGGAAGAAGAAGGTTTTTTCCATTTTTTTTCATTGCAGCCGTATTTGTGGTAAGAGGAAGACGGCGAATATTTTAGAAAAATAGATTTACAAAGTAAGTTAAAAGGGGCTATTTAAATGTCAGGATCACTGATTTTTTTGGAGCCCTTTCTCATTTATTCTTTTTTTGTAAAGACACTTACTGAAGAGTTTGTTTTTTAATGTTGCCCGCAGCCCGAATACACTTCGCGCACCTTAGGGTGACCAGTGAGCCTCCTCGCTGTCGCGAGCTGAGGTCTCACTTTGGCCACTTCTCCCACTTACCACTGCTGCTTGATATGATTTCAAAATTTATTTTTTAGCAGTGGATATGAGTCTACATGTATTCGGGCTGCTCACTGCGTATAAACTGAATTAGCTATTTTTAAAAGCCAAATTCTTTATTAAAACAACCTTAAAAACAAACAAAAAAATCGTCCAATCTAATAAAATGTAAGTGACCAAACAAACATTAACCGAAAGGACGATTTTTTTATGTGCAATCCGAAGATTACTAATAAAAATTATAACACGCCAATGACTTACTTCCAGAAGCAGAGATAGAAAAGACCCCAAAAAGACAATTAGCCCCTACGTTTTAAACCATACGACAACCGTCAAATTCAATTTTTCATTATTACATATTTGTATTCCTCAAAAAGTGGATAAAATAATAGCTGGATGGCCGTTGGATTGATATATATAAACGGGATTTCATAAGACATAATTGTGATTAGTTGACACTTTCATTTTATTACGTTACAATTATCTCGTATTCAAGATATCCGAATTAAAGGATGGTAAAAATGGATAAAACTTTTAATCAAGATATAGAACTGTCTTTAAAGTTATTTATTGTACTTAATCGAGCTTTAGAGTCAGTGAGAAAGCAAGTAATCAAGGATATAAAAAATTATAACCTAAACTTAACGGAATTTGCTGTCCTCGAGCTTTTATATCATAAAGGCGATCAGCCAATTCAAAAAATAGGAGATAAGGTTCTGTTAGCCAGCAGCAGCATAACCTATGTTGTTGACAAGCTAGAAAAAAAGAATCTGATCGAGCGTAAGCCTTGTCCCACAGACCGAAGAATTACCTATGCTGTTTTAACAGAAAAGGGAGCAGAGTTTATGGATGATATATTCCCTAAACACGCTGCATCTCTTCGGAAAATTTTTGCAGGGCTAGACACAGAGGAAAAGGCTATTGTAATTGAGCATTTAAAGAAACTTGGCCTTTACGCGGAGAAATTGTAATAGTCATGTATCCATTATTTCAATTTCAAACTATTCGATATCCGTATGAAGTAATGAGAACTTCTTTTATTAGGAAGCATAAGAGAAAAATCAGCTTAAAAAGGGGATAAAGTCATGACAAAACGAACAGAAGGGATTCACCATATAACTGCTATTGTTGGTGATCCCCAAGAAAACGTAGATTTTTATGCAGGTGTATTAGGACTTCGTTTAGTGAAAAAAACCATTAATTTCGATGACCCAGGAACTTACCATTTTTACTTTGGTGATGAAGTCGGGAATCCAGGGACAATAATAACCTTTTTCCCGTGGCCAAATGCTTACAAAGGCAGAATCGGAAGCGGACAAGTAGGTGTTACCACTTATGCTGTTCCAACTGGTGCTTTTCCTTTTTGGGAAGAACGTTTAACGAAATTTAACGTAGAAGTTACAAAAAACAGCCGATTTGGAGAAGAATATTTGGCTTTTGAAGATCCTCATGGTTTACAGCTTGAGCTTGTTGAAAGAGATCCAGGCAAAAAAAGTGAGTGGAGATTTGGCGATATGACACCAGAAGTCGCGATTAAAGGTTTTGGCGGCGCTACCTTGCTTTCGAGCCGTCCAGCTTATACTGCTAAACTTCTTGAAGAAACGATGGGACTGGAAAAAGTAGGCGAAGAAGGGGACTATATTCGTTTTAAATCAACGGCTGATATAGGCAATATTATTGAAATTAAGATTTCCCCTGTACCAAAAGGCATGATGGGTGTTGGGACAGTCCATCACATTGCGTACCGTGCGAAAGACGATACGGACCAGCTCGATTGGAAATCCCATGTTGAGAGTGCAGGGTATGGCGTTACACCGGTTCAGCCAAGACAATATTTCAATGCTATTTATTTTAGAGAATATGGGGATATTCTGTTTGAAATCGCAACAGATCCTCCTGGTTTTACGCTTGATGAACCTAAGGACGCATTAGGTGAACAATTAATGCTTCCTGACTGGTATGAACCACAGCGGGATAAAATTGAAAAAGTCTTGCTTCCATTTAAAGTTAGAGAATTAGATTAATTTTAAGGGGGATAAAAAATGAAACATGTTTTTAATGAAGGAAAAGACAAAACGAGACCGACTCTATTAATGCTCCATGGCACTGGAGGGAATGAGTTCGACCTATTGCCGCTTGCAGAACTGATTGATGAGGATGCTTCTGTATTGAGTGTTCGCGGTGAAGTTTTGGAAAATGGAATGCCGCGCTTTTTCCGCCGTTTAGCAGAAGGGATTTTTGATGAAGAGGATTTGGTATTCCGTACCAAACAATTACATGAGTTTCTTGATGAAGCTGCTAATCAATATGGTTTTGCCCGGAATAATATCGTGGCCATTGGTTATTCAAACGGTGCCAATATTGCGGGAAGCCTGTTATTTCATTATGATCACAGTTTAAAGGGTGCAATTCTGCATCATCCAATGGTACCAAGACGAGGAATTGATTTGCCAAATCTCTCTGGAGTACCTGTATTCATTGGTGCAGGACAAAATGACCCTATTTGTCCTCCTCAAGAATCAATCGATTTACAGTCATTACTTAAAAACGCAGGCGCCAGTGTTGAAATTCACTGGGAAAATCATGGCCATTCTCTGACTCAAACGGAAGTAATGGCTGCTGCAAAATGGTATAAGAATCATTTTTAATCGAACAAAAAAGCTAATCGGAACCGAATTCTGATTAGCTTTATTTTTTATCAGTATTGATTAGTTTCTTCCCAATCAGAGTATAAGCCGCTGCCGTTACATCCCGGACAATCATAAAAATTAGTATGAAGAAACTCGTTTAAGGCAAGCATGCTTAAACCGCTGCCCCGGCAATCCGGACAAAGTCCTTTAGACTGCATTTCAGCCACTCTTTTTTGGTAGCGGTCATTTTGCCATTGTGAAAAACGGTTGAGTAAACCCATATCACTCACTCCAACTACATTTTTATATAGTATGTTCAGAATTAAAATTTTTAAACTGCTATTATCACAGAGACATTTTTTGGACTCGTCCATTTTTGATAGTTTTTCTTGCTTTCGAGAGAATAACCCATTTAATATAAATGTAGCTTATGACTTTATAAGAAGAAGGTTTACATATGAAAAGGTATTACACAATAGGAATGGCTGGACACATTGACCACGGGAAGACAGCTTTAACAAAAGCATTGACTAATGTAGAGACAGATCGTTTAAAAGAAGAGAAGGAAAGAAAAATTTCGATTGAACCTGGATTTGCTTCTTTTGTAGATGATGATGATTTTCAAATATCTATCGTTGATGTTCCTGGTCATGAAAGGTTTATAAGGCAAATGATAGCCGGTGTCGCAGGGATTGACCTTGTCATTTTAGTTGTAGCAGCAGATGAAGGAGTGATGCCGCAAACGGTAGAACACCTTGATATATTGTCCTTTCTCGGGATTAGGAGAGGGATTATCGCGATTACAAAAGCGGATAAAGTTGAACCTTCCTTCTTGGAAATAGCAAAAGAAGAAATAGTAAATAAATTAAGAGATACACCTTTTGAAAATACTCCATGTGTTTGTGTCGATAGTCTCTCCTATAACGGAATTGAAGCGTTAAAGACCACTATATTGGATGAAATTGCAAATCTGGAAACAAAAAGCAATCAAGGAAATTTCAGACTCCCTGTTGACCAGGTATTTACGATTAAAGGGCAAGGTACAGTGGTCAGAGGTACCATTTTCAATGGTGAAATTAAGGTTGGTCAGGATATTTGGGTGCTGCCGCAAAAACTGAAAGGATTGGTTCGGTCTATACAAGTTCATCATCAAACCGTTGAAAAAGCCGAAGCTGGGCAAAGGGCAGCGCTTAATCTATCTGGTATTTCACGAGATGAGATTAAGCGCGGCAATGTCATCGTACAAGATGGATCTATTGCAAGTACGAAAACGATTGATGTATCCTTGCGTTTTGTTGCAAATTTAAAATATCCAGTTAAACAGCGAATGCTTGTCAATTGCCATGCAGGTACTTCTGAAGTAATGGGGACGATCGTTTTCTTCGACCGTAATGAAGTTCTACAAGAAGCGGAGGGGGTTCTATGCCAGATCCGGCTGCAGGAACCGATTGTGGTTAAAAGAGGAGATCCCTTTATATTGAGAAGACCGACGCCTGTTGAAACAATTGCAGGAGGGTGGATTTTGGACCCCTTTGGCAAGAAGTACAAATGGGGGCAGGAAACGATTTCGGCATTAGCTTTGAAAAAAGAAGGAACTGTGGCAGAGCGGATGAAGGCTGTCCTTTTGGACTATCAGTCTTTAACCCCATTAGAATTAGCGAATCTGCTTCAGTTAGACATAGGGAATGTCAAACAGACAGTGGATGAATCGCCTATTTTTCATTGGACTCAATCTAACGCGATAACGTTAGATGTATTTTTAGAAAAGGGAATAAATCGTATAGTTAATTTGCTTCAAAAGTTTCACTCTGAATATCCTTTGCGTCTTGGGATTGATAAAGCACAGTTAATGCAAGAATTAGAAAGTGAATTTAAAAAAGACATAGTTGAAACTGTTCTCCAAAATAGCATGTGGACAAGGGTTAATCATTTTATCAAACTTACGAATTTCAAACCATATATACCAAGAGAATGGGAAAATCATGTTAGACAATTGTTACACGCACTTGAAAGAGATCGATATCAAGTGAAGACTATCAGTGAATATTTCGACGAAGCTGGGATTCCTAGTACATTTTGGAATGAATTGTTAAACTTTCTAGATAGAGATCAGCAAATCATTCGATTGAATGAGAATCTCATGTGGACAAGGGCTCATTTTAAAAAGGCCGTTCAAGCTTGCAGGAAAGCCAATCCTGAGGAGTTTACGATTGCGGATGTAAAGAAAATCCTTCCAGTAACGCGAAAGTATCTAATCCCTTTTCTTGTATTATTAGATCAGCAAGGATATACAAAAAGACAAGAAAATAAAAGGATGTGGCTAACAAATAGCTAATCCAAAAGCCTCATTTTTATTTTTGTACAAGAACAGACGTTCTAAAAGTGGGTTTTTGTGGTAAACTAATAGGTAGTAGCTGAATATTTCAAGGGTGGTCGGCTTACCCCTTTGTGAAAGGGGGTGATGCCTATGACAGTTTTCGAATCATTAACTTTAATGATTTCGTTCGCGTCCTTAGTGGTCGTGGTTCTGTCTTTTTCCAATAAAAAATAGACCTCCCTTGAATAATTGGTAAGAGGGTAGAGGTCTATTTTCGTCTAGTAGGCCGATTCCCCTTCGAAAATCAGCTGCTCTAGGCCTCGGAGTGTTCCCGCACTCTGAGGTTTTTGATTTTGAGTTAAATCAACTCATTTAAGTATATGAGTTTATTTTACTATATGTGTTTTTAAAGCTTAATATGTGGTTCTCTTATTTAATGTACCACAAAAATCTATAGTTTAAAACTTATCTAGCGAAATTTTGTTGAAAATTGCTTCTATTTTACTAACTTATTCCACTACATGTATGTAGCATTCGGTATTTTTTTCTTTCACTAGCCCAATAATCCCCGCCTGAAAAGCAGATTGCTGATTGAATTGTTGGATGTATTGAACTGCCTGTTTCTCCGGTAATGCAATTAATAAACCGCCAGATGTTACAGCATCACACAGGATCAGCTGATCGACTTCAGTGAGATTCGGATCATAAGAAACTATAGCTTGCAGCCACTTGTGATTGGATTTAGTACCGCCTGGTATGACTCCCTGTTCCGCTAAGTTTCTTGTCCCATTAAGAATCGGGACCTTTTGATATGAGATTTCTAAGGAAACTCTGCTGCCTTGAGCCATTTCACTGGCATGTCCCATTAACCCAAAACCAGTTACATCGGTTACAGCATGCGGTTCAAAGTTAGAAAGTATCTCTGCAGCTTTTTTATTTAAAGTCGCCATTAGCTCTGTAACTTCTTGTTCTTGTTCTTTCGAAACGGCATTTCGTTTGATTCCAGTTGTAACAATACCCACGCCGATTGGCTTCGTAAGGACAAGCACATCTCCTGGCTTAGCTCCAACATTCTTCCAAATTTTTTCTGGATGAATAATCCCTGTTACCGATAAACCGAATTTAGGTTCCTGGTCATCGATGGAATGGCCGCCAATCGTTGCCGCTCCTGCTTCTGTTACTTTATCATGTGCTCCCTGTAAAATTTGAGCCAGCATATCAGCACCTAATTTTTTGATCGGATAGCCGACCAGATTAAGAACCGTTTTTGGGGCAGCTCCCATTGCATACAGATCGCTTAGAGCATTGGCTGCGGCAATTTGCCCAAAATAATAAGGATCGTCCACTATCGGAGTAAAGTAATCAATCGATTGAACGATAGCCAAATCTTCTGTAAGCTGATACACACCGGCATCATCTGATGTTTCATTGCCTACTAAAAGTTTAGGGTCTGGATGTGATTCAGGTAAAAGACGCAAAACTTGCGCCAGGTCCTCTGGACCAATTTTGCAGCCTCAGCCAGCTTTGGTTGATAGTGTTGTTAATCGAAATTTTTCTTGTTCGTTCACCTGTCCCACCTCCTTACGTTTATTATACTTAAAAATACGATGATTAGTAATAAATCGAGCTTCGTAAATGAGATACATAAGATGATGTTTATCTAACATGCTATAATGATGGTAAAATTTGTACATAAAAGCGAGGCATTTTGATGAAAGAGTGGTTACGTTCCATACCTCCAGTTCATGAATTACAAAAGGACCCAGAATATATTCAAATAGCAGATGAATTCGGGATTGATTCCGCTCAAGTTCATCAAATTTTAACTCATAGCTTAAATCATGTGAGAGATGAAATAATAAAAGAAATTTGGCAAGGGCCGCCAGTTGCTTCGAATGAATTTGTTAATTGGCTCTGGACCCAAGTGAGGATTCAAGTGAAGGCGCAATGGAGTAAGAAGCTGAAAAAAGTAATTAACGCTACCGGAACCGTGCTCCATACCAACCTGGGACGAGCTCCCTTGAGCAAAAGTGCGATTGAACGTATTGTACAAACCGCATCCTCCTATTCCAATCTTGAATACAACCTCACAGAAGGAAAGAGGGGATCTCGGCATGATTTAATTGAAAATATGCTGCTTCAGTTAACAGGCGGAGAAGCAGCTTTGGTTGTTAATAATAATGCTGCTGCTGTATTTTTAGTTTTACGTGCATTAGCCAGAGAGAAAGAAGTGATCATTTCCCGCGGCCAGCTTGTCGAAATAGGCGGGTCTTTTCGGGTGTCATCCATTATGGAAGAGAGCGGCGCAGTTTTAAAAGAAGTAGGGACGACGAACAAAACCCATTTGCATGATTATGTACACGCACTTTCCGAAAACACAGCCATGGTAATGAAAGTACATACCAGTAATTTTAAAATGATCGGTTTTACTAAAACGGTACCAGTTGAAGAGCTCGTATCCCTTAAAGAACATAAGTCCAATCTCATTGTGTATGAAGATTTAGGGAGCGGAGTTTTATATGATTTTCGGGAAGATGGAATCGGAGAAGAACCTAAGATTCAATCTGTGATAAACAGCGGTGTTGATCTTATATCTTTTAGCGGGGATAAGATGTTGGGAGGGCCCCAGGCAGGAATTATCATTGGAAGAAAAGTCTTTATCGATCGGCTAAAAAAACACCCGCTAACTCGTGCTCTCCGTGTAGATAAGATGACGCTTGCTGGTTTAGAAGCAACTCTTTTACACTATTCAGCAGGAGAAAAGGGTTTGAAAGAAATCCCGGTTATCCGGAATATTCTTTTGTCAAAGGAGGAGATCTTTGAACGTTCACAAGCCTTTATCCGTTTATTTAAAGAAAAATTTCGAACTTTCCATGTTAATTGTAAAGAAAGCTGCAGCCAAGTTGGGGGAGGGGCGATGCCTGATGTTCAATTAGAGACTTATGTCATTACGGTTAGACACGATAGGCTGGATGCTCATTTGATAGAAGAAAAACTTAGAAAAGCGTCAACACCGATCATAGTTAAAATTCGCGACGATGAAATTCAGTTAGATTTAAGAACGGTTGAGGAATCTGATTATCAAGATATCTTATCTGCATTCAGCTTAATGGAAGATTAAAATTGTCACTGCTATTTTGGCAGTGACTTTTTTATTCACGTAAAAAGGAATTTGACAGAATTTATCGAATTATAAGATTGGAAAGGGAGTGAAATATTGAAAACATTAATATCATTATCAAACAGAATGATGCAGCGTTACTTGCCTGACCCTCTGATTTTTGTATTTATATTAACTTTAGTAGTCTTTCTATTGGGTCTTGCGGTAACACCATCAACCCCAGCTGAAATGGTTAGGTATTGGGGAGGAGGCTTTTGGGGACTGTTAACCTTTGCGATGCAAATGGTTCTGGTTCTTGTAACAGGACATGTACTTGCAAGCAGTCCGATTATTAAATCGCTGTTAGGTAAAACAGCAACACTCGCTAAAAGCCCAGGCTCAGCAATTATCCTGGTAACCCTTGTATCATTGATTGCAAGCTGGCTTAACTGGGGATTTGGACTGGTAATTGGAGCATTGTTTGCCAAAGAACTGGCCAAACGGGTAGCCAATGTCGATTATCGTCTCTTGATTGCAAGCGCTTACAGCGGATTCGTAATTTGGCATGGCGGTTTTTCAGGATCGGTTCCGTTAACGATTGCGACACCAGGTCACTTCGCCGAAGATTTAATCGGTATTATTCCTACTAGTGAGACGATTTTTGCTCCGTATAATTTAATTATTATTGCTGCTATTTTCGTCGTTTTGCCAATCCTAAATCGGTTTATGATGCCTTCAAAAGAAGAAACGGTTACAGTAGATCCGCAGCTATTAGAAGAATCATTGCCAGCCGTTGCGGTTGAGGAAAATAAAAAACTCACACCAGCTGAATGGTTAGAAAACAGTCCAATTGTGTCAGTCGTTGTATTTATTCTAGGGTTATTCTTTATCTATTTCTATTTTGGTGATAGCGGAAAATTAAACTTAGACATTGTTAACTTTTTATTCTTATTCTTAGGGATTTTATTACACTGGAGACCGAAAAACTTCCTCCAGGCAGTCGCCAATGCCGTGAAAGGGGCTGGTGGCATTATCATCCAATTTCCTTTCTATGCGGGAATTATGGGCATGATGACTGCATCTGGTCTTGCTGTGTGGTTTGCGGAAATTTTTATCCAAATATCTAATGACACTACATTTGCACTATTTACGTTCTGGAGTGCAGGGATTGTAAATATCTTCGTTCCTTCAGGCGGAGGTCAATGGGCTGTGCAAGCCCCAGTTACTCTTGAAGCTGCAGCCTCACTTGGGGTTCCAGCTGCAAAGGCAGCTATGGCTGTTGCATGGGGTGATGCCTGGACGAACATGATTCAGCCATTCTGGGCGTTACCTGCACTCGCGATTGCCGGGCTAAAAGCAAAAGATATTATGGGCTTCTGTGTGATTGTGTGTGTGGTTACAGGGGTCATCATTTCGCTTGGCTTATTATTGTTTTAACGAATGGAAGGGTTCCGAATAATCGGAACCCTTTTTTACTAAATAACAAAGACTGCCCACTGAACTTTGACAACTGTCTAGCTCCAGCGCACAGCGCCTATTGGACTTCCCTCACCTCCGGTCGATAAGTCAACATCGGCTCCCTGACGGTCGCCGTGTTTCCTTTATCTCACTCCGGTTCAGTCCAGTCCAGACGTCGCTGAACGTGCGCTTACGCTTTTCTACATATCATGGTGTGTATTATGTTTTTGACGTGTATGGTTGCGATTTTTTACTTTATGAGATCCACTTAATGGCCGCGGCTGTGTGGGGTGATCTCCCTTTGGAGCATTTTTGCGCATATCTTTGCCATCATTTCTGTTCAATTTTTCTCCTCCTCCTTTGTCTTTAGTGTGAAACCTTCCTAGATGAAATATACAAGCATAGACATGAATACTCTTTCTATCGGTTTTACATACTAATCGAAGAGAAAAGGAGGATTTATTATGCCGTATCATAAAAATAAACAGCAAGCCTTCCAAGCTGCTCAGCAAGGATTTGAACAAGCGAAAAACGCCTATTTAGAAGCAGTCAAAGGCGGTTCAGATTTTGGCCATGAATTAAAGCAATTGAAACAAGAAATAAATGAAGCGTATCAGCAAATTGAAAATGCTTTAGAAAATGCAAGTGAACATCAAAGAACTCAATTGGAACAGTATCAACAGGAACTTGCTGGCTACCTGCAAGAATTTAGCAGTGAGATCAACTCTACGGATATTCATAAATTTTAAAACCAGGCCATGGAGCCTGGTTTTACTTTTATAAAGTTGGTTCTAAGTCATTTCCTCTTACTAAGTGTCGAGCACTAGCAATCCCTTTCTATCTACCTTCATCCTTAATCCTTAATCCTTAATCTCTTGCTTTATGCATTTAGTCCATTAAAAATTACTAGAATAGTGGTGAGATAAATTGAATAAGGTTAAGAAACAGAAAGTTTATTCATAATATTCAAAAAATATACCTAAGTTAGAGAAGGAAGAGGAAAATGAAGGATATGATTATCTGCCGATGTGAGGAAGTTACATTATATGACATTTTAGAACACTTGTCTTCCAGTCAAACTTCAAAAGAAATTAAACTTAAAACTCGTGCATCTATGGGGATTTGTCAGGGAAGAACATGTCGTCCACTCATCGATTCTTTAGTTTCCAAAAAGACAAATATTCCTATCCCTGAACAGCAGTTTAACTTCTAATTTCCCTATTCGACCTATTTCATTAACAGACTTGGAAAAAAATCAATAGAAAGGTGTTTTCTTTATGAGAATAAAAAATCACCCAATCCTTGGACCCCTTGACGAAGCAAATCAAATAATAATCACATTTAATGGAAAAAAATTCACCGCACTGGAAGGAGAGTCCATAGCAGCAGCTTTATTTGCAAATGGGATTCGAATCCTTCGTTATACGGAAAAAGAAAATGCACCAAGAGGAGTCTATTGTGGAATCGGTCATTGTTATGAGTGTCGTGTGTCTGTTAATGGACAAAGTAGTGTACGTGCTTGTATAACACCGGTTAGGCATAGAATGAATATCGAATCTCAAAGGAGCATACACACATGAATTATGATCTGATTATAATCGGAGCTGGTCCTGCAGGGATTAGTGCCGGCATCAAGGCTGCGGAGTATGGAGCAAAAGTAGTCATTGTAGATGAAAATCCGACAGCTGGAGGGAAATTGCTGGGACAGTTACATGAAGAGCCTAACCAAGGATGGTGGATTGGAAGGAAAGTCGCCGAAAGCATGGTCGATCATGCAAACAGATTAGGCATCACTTTCCTCCTAGAAAGAGAAGTGTGGGGGCTTTATCCCAAGTGGACGGTCAAATTAAATAAGGGAGAAGAATTAACTGGCCCATTTGTATTAATTGCGACCGGGGCTGCAGAAAAGGCCACTCCCATTCCAGGCTGGACACTCCCAGGGGTGATGGCCATAGGAGCAGCACAAGTGATCAATAATTATTATCGAGTAAGAACAGGGAAGAAGGTTGCGATTATTGGAATTAATCCCCTATCGTTTACGGTAGCACACGAATTGCAGCTGGCTGGAACAAATGTAGTGGGAATTTTTATTCCTCCTATCAACGATTTTTCAGATGAAGCATCAAATCCAAAACAAATAATCTTTAGGCTTTCAAATTTAGCCCATCTTGCACCAAATTTCATGTTAAAAATCGCAGGGCAAATGGCAAAAAATCCACTTATTCAGGTAATAGGTGCCCAATTTTTCCCATACAAAGGAGTTAAAATTTGGGATATCCCACTTCATTTAAGAAAAACCGTAGTAGAAATTCGAGGTTCGAACAAAGTGGAGCAGATTATAGTAAGAAAAATTAATCGAGATGGATTGGTTAAATCAGACAGCTTTGAAACGCTGGAAGTTGATTGTGTCTGTATCTCTGGCGGTCTATATCCATTAGCTGAATTAGCATCATTAGCAGGCTGTAAATTTGCTTATATCGAAGAATTAGGCGGTCATGTACCGATACATAGTGCTGAATTAGAAACGACTAGGGAAGGGATCTTTGTTGCAGGAAATATTATTGGGATTGAGGGGGCAAAAGTGGCTATGGCTCAAGGGGAGTTAGCCGGGCTTTCTATTTCTAATCGTTTAGGAAGAATTCATGACGCAAAATCTCTAATAAAGGAGGCACAAGATCAAGTTCAGGAAGTCAGGAGAAATGCACTGATCAAATTCCTGCCAAGCATCGAACAAGGAAAAAGTAAAATGCATCAGTTATGGAATCAAAACGTGATAAATACTTGAAAACCTAGGGGAAGTGAACCAATTGAGAACAGCCGATATTGTGATAATAGGCGGTGGTGTAATTGGAGCCTCTATTGCCTATCGTTTAGCCGATAGATCTAGAAAAGTGATTTTAGTAGAAAAAGGGGGAATAGGAGAACAAACATCTGGCTCTTGTGATAAAGGTATATACCTGCAATCTAAGAAACCAGGCATACATCTAGAATTAGCAAGAGCAAGCAGACAAATTTATGAAAATCTTGAAGAAGAATTAGGAATCCCAATTGAATTCCGAAAAGGAGGTGGAATGATTGTTATTGAGTCAGAAAAGCATTTAGAGTTTATGAAAAACTTTTCTGATAGGCAAAGAAAAGCAGGAATCGACATCAGATTTCTTGATCGAAATGAATCATTAAAGAGGCAGCCTTGTCTGTCTCCAGCTATCGTTGGTTCAACCTATAGTCCAGAAGATGCTGAAGTCAATCCATTACTGCTCAGTCAGGCTTTTACTCGGGCAGCAAAAGAAAAAGGGGCAGAAATTAGGACACATACCGAGGTAAAGACGATAGACCAGCAACACGGAAAAATCGTCGGTATACAAACCACCAAAGACTATATCTCCACTGAGCTGGTTGTAAATGCTGCAGGGCCATATGCACCTGCGATTGGAAAAATGGTCGGCGTAGAGATACCAATTAAGCCACGGCGAGGGGTCATTCTTATTTCTGAAAAAGCAGAACCTATTGTAAACGGAAATATTCTTTGTGCTCAATACATAGCGGCGAAATATCTTTCGCAGTCGAATCTTGAAGAAGTGCCTCCTTACGGCATTGGACTTTCTTTAGGACAAACGGAAAGCGGAAATTTATTAATTGGCGGAAGCAGAGAATTTCAAGGGTTTAATAAAGCGGTTGACCCTAAAGTTCTTTCTGCAATAGCTAGACACGCTATTGGAATTGTTCCATCTATTAAAAAACTCCGAATCATCCGCTCTATGGCTGGATTTCGCCCCTATACGGAAGATGGTCTTCCCATTATTGATTTTGCACCAGCCATAAAAGGATTCCTGATCGCTGCTGGTCATGAGGGGGATGGCATTGCCCTTGCTCCTATCACAGGAATATTAGTTGCTGATTTATTAGAAAAAAAGCGAAGGTATGAGGTTTTCTTAGAGAAGTTGACTCTCAGTCGATTTTTAACTAAAGGGGGGTAATCAATTGAATTTAGAAATATGGTTTTGGTTTTCTGCTATATTCATGAGCATATTTTTCATTGTGATGTCGTTTAAATTAAAGAAAATGGCAGATACAAGCTTTTCTCATTTTGCCATTGCAGGCGGGACGTTACCATTTTTTCTCATATTATTTACTGATATTGCCACCATCATGGGAGTAGGAAATTTTATTGGCCACTCGAGCAAAGGGTATGATGTAGGGTTTGCCAATATTCCGTTTGTTGTAGGTGAACAAGGTGCAAAAATTATCTTTGCTCTAGTTTTTGCCGGTTTCGCGGCACGGTTTACCTATCATTCAATCTCTGAGCTGATGGATGATCTCATTTTGCGTGATAAGGTATCTCGTGCACTCATTGGCTTGCTGACCGGTTCAATTATGATATCTTGGGTTGGCGGTCAAGGAAAAGGAATGGGGGATTTATTCGCGGTTTTTACAGGAACAGATCCAATTCCACTTATCATTATGTTTTCCGCGGTTTTCATCCTTTACACCATGGTTGGCGGGATGTACTCTGTTGTATGGACTGAACTGATTCAAGGAGCTCTATTAATAGCTATTGCTATTTGGTTTTATGTGAAAGTATTTGCAAAAATTGACTTCAGTATTGCCACTTTGAAAACGAAATTAGCTGAAGTAGATGCCGTTCATTTGGCAGAGTGGAATCTTTCTTTCGGGGAAGTGGCGACTTTATTTGTTACAGGAACTTTCGGAATTCTTGCTGCACAAGTATATTGGCAGCGCTGTTTTGCGGCAAATAATCCAAAGTCAGCCAGTCGAGCCATGCTTTATAGCGGAATTATAGCCATTATTTTTACATGTATCGCTACTGTTTCCGGAATGATTGTAAAGATTTATAACTCTAACCTCGATCCTAATCAAGCATTACCATGGTTAATAATGGAAGAAATGGGCCAATTTGTAGCACTCGCCTTCTTCATTCTCATTTTTTTAGCCGCGATTTCAAGTGCAGCCTCGTCTTTACACTCCGCAGCTACAATACTAATTAATGACTTAATCATTCCATTTAATTCCAATAAAAATGATTCTTATTATGTAAAATTTACACGCTGGTGTATTCTCATTGTTGGGGTGGTTGCCGTAGGTGCAGCTCTTTGGGCGGAATCCATTATAAGTCTTTTCTCTCTAGCATACACAATGGCAGGTGGAGGAGTTGTACCGGTTCTGATCGTCGGATTATTATGGAAGCGGAAAAAACAGGATACCCACCAAATGGGATTGCAAAACAGTGGTGTATCTGTATGGGGCGGACGAATTGGATTAATTTCAGGATCAATTGGTTCACTCGTATTTGGCATATTATGGGGTGTCGCTATTTCTGTCGTATTAACGATCATATTTTCGTTATTACTGCCAACTAATCGTGAAATGGATCTAACCAATATAAAAAATACGGTATCTGCTGATACCGAGAATGTATAAGATGTTGATTGAAACACTATAAGTAAAGTCTTGACAGAGAAGGGTATTAGAAAAATCGAGTTACCCTTTTCTGTCCTTTTTTACATAGAAAAGTTTATTATTGATTCTTCTTTCTCTTCTTATTAAATTGCTTTTGTTCTTCTGTTAATGGTTCATTGGAGAGTTCTTCGTTATAACCTGCACCTTTTCCTTGCGCTTTTGCGGCGTTCATACCTGGTCTAACATGGTTTGCTCTGCGTTTTGCCATCGCTTTACACCTCCTGTTACACTTAGTTTTACCCGTAATATCCATGGCTACAGTATCTAAAAAGTGGATGGATTTCCAGAGGGGATTTGGCTCGGACAAGATGACGCGGGCAGAAAAAAGGAATCAGACAGATATCTATGATAAGATAAGCTTATTAGAAACTATAACTTTATCGATATTTACTTATATTTAAGGTTGTATTAAGATATTAAATGGAAAAGTCGCAAATTGTAACTTTTCGACAATTACGTTAAACTATTAACGGATTTTGTACAGAGGGGGAAATACAATGGCGAAACATGATGTTTTTAATGCCCGTTCTTCTTTTGAATTGAATGGCAAAAACTATCACTACTATCGTCTTGCAGCTCTTGAAGAAGCGGGTGTTGGTAATGTCTCTAAGCTGCCTTTTTCAATTAGAGTGTTACTTGAATCTGTGTTACGTCAAGTTGATGGACGTGTTATTACAAAAGAGCATGTTGAAAACTTAACAAAATGGGGAACTGACGAGCAAAAAGACGTGGATGTTCCTTTTAAACCATCTCGTGTCATTCTACAAGACTTTACAGGCGTTCCAGCAGTAGTAGACTTAGCATCTCTTCGTAAAGCAATGGCTGACCTAGGTGGCAATCCTGATCAAATTAATCCTGAAATTCCGGTTGACTTGGTCATTGACCACTCCGTTCAAGTTGATAAATTTGGTACGCCAGATGCGTTAAAAGTCAACATGGATCTTGAATTTGAACGTAACGCTGAACGTTATCAATTCTTAAGCTGGGCGAAGAAAGCGTTTAACAACTACCAAGCCGTTCCGCCAGCTACGGGGATCGTTCACCAGGTAAACCTTGAATACTTAGCTAATGTTGTACATGCAGTTGAAAATGCAGACGGTGAAGTTGAAACCTACCCAGATACACTGGTTGGTACTGACTCCCATACGACTATGATCAACGGTATCGGTGTTCTTGGATGGGGTGTTGGCGGTATTGAAGCTGAAGCAGGAATGCTTGGACAGCCTTCATACTTCCCAGTTCCTGAAGTAGTCGGTGTTAAATTCACTGGCGAACTTCCAAACGGTGCAACTGCAACTGACCTTGCACTTAAAGTAACTCAAGTTTTACGTCAGCATGGGGTTGTAGGCAAATTCGTTGAATACTTTGGACCAGGCGTATCTACTTTACCGCTTGCAGACAGAGCAACGATTGCCAATATGGCACCTGAATACGGAGCAACTTGCGGATTCTTCCCAGTTGACGGCGAAGCATTGGAATATCTTCGTTTAACAGGACGCAGTGAAGAACAAGTTCAGCTTGTTGAAAAATACTGCAAAGAAAATGGCTTATTCTTCACACCAGATGCAGAACCAACTTATACCACTGTAATTGAAGTGAACTTATCTGAAATTGAAGCAAATCTTTCTGGTCCTAAGCGCCCTCAAGATTTAATTCCGCTTTCAGCAATGAAAGAATCCTTTAACAAAGCTCTTGCAGCTCCAGCTGGCAACCAGGGCTTTGGTCTAGGCGCAGATGAAGTGAACAAAGAGATTACGGTTAAGTTTGAAACTGGGGAAGAAGTTAATATGAAGACAGGTGCAGTAGCGATTGCCGCTATTACAAGCTGTACCAATACTTCTAACCCTTACGTTATGTTAGGTGCGGGTCTTGTTGCGAAAAAAGCTGTTGAAAAAGGCTTAGAAGTTCCTAAATACGTAAAAACATCTTTAGCACCAGGATCTAAGGTTGTTACTGGTTACCTTAACGATTCAGGCTTGCTTCCATACCTTGAACAACTTGGCTTTAACCTTGTTGGTTATGGTTGTACAACATGTATCGGTAACTCAGGACCACTTGCTCCTGAAATTGAAAAAGCAATTGCTGAAAATGACCTTCTTGTTACATCTGTATTATCAGGTAACCGTAATTTTGAAGGACGGATTCATCCATTAGTAAAAGGTAACTACCTTGCATCTCCACCGCTAGTTGTGGCGTATGCACTTGCAGGCACAGTAGATATTGACTTGCAAAACGATCCAATAGGTAAAGACAAAGATGGTAACAATGTATTCTTTAAAGACATCTGGCCTTCTTCTGAAGAAGTGAAAGAAGCTGTTAAGAAAACCGTTACTCCTGAATTGTTCCGTCGTGAATACAAGCGTGTATTTGATGACAACGAGCGCTGGAATGCAATCGAAACTAGCGATGAGCCACTTTACACTTGGGATGAGAATTCTACTTATATCGCAAACCCTCCATTCTTTGAAGGGCTTTCCAAAGAACCAGGTGAAGTAAAACCTCTTGGCGGCATGCGTGTAGTAGGTAAATTCGGTGACTCTGTAACAACTGACCATATTTCTCCTGCTGGAGCAATCGGTAAAGATACACCAGCTGGTAAATACTTGCGTGAAAAAGGCGTTGAAATCAGAGATTTCAACTCTTACGGATCTCGTCGCGGTAACCACGAAGTTATGATGCGCGGTACATTTGCAAACATCCGTATCAAAAACCAAATTGCTCCTGGCACAGAAGGCGGTTACACGACTTACTGGCCAACTGGCGAAGTGATGTCTATCTATGATGCTTGTATGAAATATAAGCAAGATGGTACAGGACTAGTTGTTCTTGCTGGTAAAGATTACGGTATGGGATCTTCCCGTGACTGGGCTGCCAAAGGTACAAACCTGCTTGGCATCAAGACAGTTATTGCTGAAAGCTTCGAGCGTATTCACCGTTCAAACCTTGTATTAATGGGTGTTCTTCCACTTCAATTCAAGGAAGGCGAAAACGCTGAAACTCTTGGCTTAACTGGTAAAGAGACGATCGATGTGCAAATCGATGAAAACGTAAAACCACGTGATATTGTAAAAGTTACAGCTACAGATGAAGCAGGAAACAAGAAAGAATTTGAAGTATTGGTTCGTTTCGATTCTGAAGTTGAAATCGACTACTACCGCCATGGCGGTATTCTGCAAATGGTATTACGTAATAAGCTTTTAGGAGCTTAAGATGAATTAAAACCCCGTGACTGTCTAGTGCGGGGTTTTTTGTGTTTTTGGAGGCGGTGGATTTGGTAGAGGAGGATGAGTTTAGTGCTCTAAAGGACTAATCTCTGGCTTTCAACTCTGGTTAGGTCTAATAGAAGGGTTCTAAAGAATTTTTGATTGCCTCATGGCAGCGATTTGGTCGTTAAGAGGCATGCTAAGTGACTTTTTTGTTTAATAACGCTGGATTCGGTCGTTTAGAGGCTTGCTAAGTGACATTTTTTGTTTCACTCCGCTGCATTTGGTCGTTTAAAGGCTTGCTAAGTGACATTTTTTGTTTCACTCCGCTGCATTTGGTCGTTTAAAGGCTTGCTAAGTGACATTTTTTGTTTCACTCCGCTGCATTTGGTCGTTTAAAAGCTTGCTAATTAACCTTTTTCGCTACACACAGTCAATTTGGTCTTTAGATTCTTCCCAAGTGACCTTTCTACGTCACACACCGTTCATAAACCCAAAAATTCAACCAAAGTACACAACTGAAACTGGAAACAGCCCCATCCTTTCATGTAAGATGAATTATATAAACCTTATTACAAGGAGTTTAGAAATGGGAGACATCCAAATCGGGCCATTTATTATGTCTTCACTTATGTTATCACTGCTGTTTTCGATTTTTGTGGCATACATAATCAGCGGACAATCCGTAAAACGCGATCCGCTGATAAAAAAGCAATGGCAAGATGCCGTGTTCAACAGTGTTTTTCTTTTTGTCCTTATTTACAAGGGAAGCATTGCACTATTCCGGCCAGTCCTTCTTTTTGAAAATCCAAAAGCACTTTTATTTTTTAATGGCGGGCAAAAAGGAATGTTTCTTGCGATTATTGTTATTGTTATATATCTTTATGTGAAGATTAAAAAAGAAAAGTGGAAGATTGAGAAAATTTATCCAGCCATTGTAAGCGGCTCCCTATCATTTACGATTTCATTATTTTGCTGTTACTTAGTTTTACTGCTATAAATCACGCTTTTTAGGAGGTAGCACCTTGGTTAAAAAAGTAATCGCTATTGTGACACTTGTAGCTCTTTGTACTGTTGCGATCGTCCAAGCAATAGAAAAAGAACAAATGGACCGGATGCCCGGGTTAAAAATTGGAACGGAAGCTCCTGATTTTACCTTGGAAACATTAAATGGAGATATAGTGAGTTTATCTGATTATAGAGGAAAAAAAGTGCTTCTTAATTTTTGGGCTACCTGGTGTGAACCATGTAAAGCTGAAATGCCGGAAATGCAGAAATACTATGATGAACATAAAGATGGAAATATGGAAATATTAGCGGTTAATATTGACCCGCTTAATAATGTAAAGGGATTTGTTGAAGAACTCGGTCTGACTTTTCCAATCCTCTTAGACCCGATTAAAACAAAAGGGGATGCGGTCAACGAGATTTATCAGACACTTGTAATTCCGACAACCTATATTATTGACGAAGAAGGCAAAATTGAGGCAAAGTATACTTCAACTATGACATTAGATGTGATCGAAGATTTAATGGGAGAGTAGGTGCAGATTTGCTCTCCTTTTTACATGTCCAATAACCTATCTGACTTGTACAACTGAAACATCTATACTATTTAAATTAAATTTTCAAAAAGTTGTCATAATTGCAATCGTTTTCGTCAAGACTAAATGATAAGATAGAAGAAAGGAAGGTGACATGTGATGAGAAGACCTAGAAAGCGTTCCTTTTCAGAGCTCGTCCAGGAAAATAAACAGGCTTTATTAAAAGATGAACAGGCATTAGAAAAACTTGAACAAAGATTAGAACAAAAACATTTAAAAAAAGCCGAATAAAGGTTTTTCCACTAATATCTCTTCTTCACATGTAAAAACTAAAGTGGAGGAGGGATATTTTAATGAGTAATCCGAAAAAGAACCGTGAGCATTTTCAACCAAACCATATCGGAACGCAATCGCGCGGATTTGGAGGCAATAAGGGCAAGAAAATGCAAGACAAGAGCGGAGAACATGCTCAAGTTATACAGACAAAAGGTGAATAGAACCGATACCATGCTTTACCTCCATTAAAGTGCCTCACTTTTGAACAAACTAAGTTCGAATCTTCAACAAAGAGGAGGATTTAAAGCATGAATCACCGAAAACCACATCCGGATGACCGCAGTGATAACGTAGAGAAGCTTCAATCCATGGTTCAGAATACCATTGAAAATATCGAAGAAGCTGAAGCTTCTATGGAGTTTAGTTCTGGAGAACAGCGGAAACAAATCGAAGAAAAGAATGAAAGAAGACGGGAAAGCATTGCTGCGTTTCGTGAGGAAATAAAGAACGAAGCGAACGCACAAAAGTAAAAACGGTATACACGTAAGAGGGTCAGCCTACCTGAGTTGAACCCTCTTTTTTATTTTTAAACAAAGCAAACCATATGGGTAGCAGGACTTGGGTATGATAAGATAGAACCAGAATAGGAAAAGCGAGAGTATAAATGATGAAACAAACAATAGACCCAAATCTAGAATGGATTCACCATCATGTATTAGCATGGACCGAAGAAAGAAATATTCCTTCAGCCATGGATGCTTTAGAAAAGGTATATCATTTAACGAAAAGTACCGAAGCCAACGATATCCTTTCGCTAGGTTATGCATTAGTTGCATTAGCTCTAAGAGCAGAACAGAAACATCCAACCTTAATTCAAACTTGGATTCAGGAGGCATTGCGATTAGACCCAACAAATTCAATGGCGCTCGATTTATCCGCTCAATTAGAGTGGGCTAAAAAACGCAATCTATTTGCACGTGTTTCCTTTCCTCTTATTAGAGAGACAGATAATCGGACTGCCAAAAGAAAAGCGGCCCATCAGTTAATCGAAGAGTCTAAAAAGCTTTACATAGAACTGAAGGATGCCCTGGAGATCCATGATGATCAGCATTCTTCTCTGCCACTCGAGAATCTAAGACAAATAGCAGAGGAAGCAATCCAAACTGTAGACGAATTAATCAATGCTTCAGAAAAGTATGAGCAATCCTTAACCGGCACCTTTTACACATCGGTTCATTATGAAGAGATGATCGAAAAGGTAAAGGAAGTAGAGCGATTGCAGGCAATGTGGGAAAGTCAGCTTGAGTCTTTTGCCGATCAGACACTTAATGATCGTTCCGCCTTACAAGAACTAGAATCCATGATCGGTCTTCATGATGTTAAAACGAGAATGAACCAGTACTATCAATTTTTAAAGTATCAAAAGCAAAGAAAAAAATGGGGATTTCAGTCCAAGGATGTCATGAGCTTGAACATGATTCTAACTGGGAATCCCGGGACTGGAAAAACAACAATTGCCCGGCTCCTGGCGCGAATTTATCACGAATTAGGTTTGCTTCCGCGCAATGAAGTATTGGAAGTAAATCGTTCGCATCTGATTGGAGCCTTTATGGGCCAAACAGAAGAAAATGTTAAGCATTATGTCGAAAAAGCTCTAGGCGGCGTTTTATTTATTGATGAAGCATACAGTTTGAAACGGGACGGACAATCCGGTCAGGATTTTGGACAAACAGCGATTGACACGCTTGTTTCCCTGATGACCAGTAAAGAATACGGCGGCAAATTTGCAGTCATTTTAGCTGGATACCCTGAAGAAATGCGAAACTTTTTAGATAGTAACCCGGGACTTAGAAGCCGATTCCCTTCCTCTAATCATTTTCATTTAAGCGATTATAGCAATGAGGAGCTGCTTGAAATAGCGAAGCTGATTGCTTTCGAGAACGATTATATCTTGACCGAAAAAGCACTGCTGGAAGTTTCAGCAAGGATTGAAAAGGAACGGATTGATGATACATTTGGAAACGCTCGGACAGTACGGGACATTATTTTAAATGCGATTTTTAAAAAAGGGGTTCAAACCGGCAATACTTATGATGTTCTCCAATACAGTTTTATTGAACGAGAGCATGTTTCATGCGATGCAATGGAAGATGAAAACACTGTCACAGATGAGCTTGACCAATTGATTGGGTTAAATTCGATAAAAGACGAAGTTACGGCCATTATGGCTTTTTTAGAGGCCCAGCAAAAACGGAGGGATCTGGGTCTCCCATCCGTTCCGCTTCAATTACATTCCGTATTCTCAGGTAACCCCGGGACCGGGAAAACAACAGTGGCTTCTATTTTTTCTAAGCTTTTAAAAAATATTGGAATCCTTAAAAGAGGTCATCTTGTTGTCGTGAGCCGGGCGGATTTAGTTGCGGAATATGTCGGTCAGACGGCAACTAAGACTAAAAAGAAAATACGTGAAGCCTTAGGCGGTGTATTATTTATTGACGAGGCCTATTCTCTCTTCAAAGAAGGCGGCCAGGATTTTGGAAAAGAGGCAATTGAAACGCTCGTCGATGAAATGACGAAGCATCACGAAAATCTCGTTGTCATCATGGCGGGGTACCCACTTGAAATGGAAGAACTGCTGAACAGCAATCCAGGTTTGCGGTCCCGTTTTAAAAAGTTTTTTGCTTTTCCGGACTATACTCCTGAGGAATTGGTGCAAATCGGGGAGAAATTCTGTAAAAAATACGCTTATACGATTTTACCGGACGCAAGAGAGTGGTTATTAGAACGATTAAATGAGCAAGTTATCCCGGGGAATGGGCGTTTTATGGATAATCTGATGTCGGAAGCGATCCAGGGACAAGCATTACGGGTTATAAAAGAAATAGGATCTGACACGGATCACTTATCTATTATTAGTAAAGAAGATATAGAAAATGCTTTTGTGAAAGCAAGAAATGGGGATTCGATATTATGATTGTTTCAAAATCAGAGATAAAAGTACGCTATGCCGAAACAGATCAAATGGGTGTTGTTTACCATGGCAATTATTTAGTCTGGATGGAAGTCGGCCGTACACAGCTGATTGAAGACCTGGGATTCCAATACGCACAGATGGAGGAAGATGGGATTATATCACCTGTGATTGATGTGCATATCCAATACAAAAAACCAGTAAAATACGGGGAAACAGCCGTGGTTGAAACCTGGCTCGAGGATTATGACGGCATTCGCTCTGTGTATGGGTACCGTATATTAAAAGAAAACGGGGAACTTGCTGCAGAAGCAACCTCAAAGCATGTGATCGTTAAAAAAGATAGTTTTCGCCCAGTATCACTACGCAAGCATTTTCCAGATTGGCATGAAGTCTATGAAAAAGCGAAAATGAAAAAAGAGTAGAGGTTCTCTTTATGGCTTTTGGGATTAAACGAAAAGAGATAATGGAGTGGAAACGTAAAATTGATGCCGGTGAAATCGCCTTTCTCACTCATTACTGGATCGATGAACGGTTTCCAGAGTGCAAAACAGTCACAAAGGCAGGCTGTCATGATTTAAATCGGCTCGCTGCCTGGGGAAAACAATATGGATTAAAAAAAGAATGGATCCATCAAAGGGCAGATGGATACTCGCACTATGATTTACTTGGCGAGATTGAAAAGGCTATTTTAGAAAGTGAAGGGTTAATTGATCAATACTTAAAATTTAAAAGATAAAAAGCGTGGACATTCGTGTCACACGCTTTTTTATTTAGGTAGCATATGCTCTAGTATTTCCTGATTTAACGCAGCAGCATTCGGAACGCCATAGCTTTCAGCTTCGGCAAGCGGGACAACGAGATAATCTCTAAGGTACTTGCTAAAAACGTAAGTCGGGTGGAACCGGACGTCCGTTATTTTGACAGTTGACTCACCTTCAACAAAGGTTTTGACAAGATCTACTTCGACAAGTCCGCCAATATCCTTGTAATCCCACATTTGACCGGATAGGAAGTTTCCTAAAGAAAACACGACTAACCCTGTTTCACCCTTTTCCGTTTCGACCCATTCAATCGGCTGGAGCACATGGGGGTGATGGCCGAAAACGATATCGACTCCTTCACTAATAAAAAATTGAGCCAGATCAATTTGATGCTGGTTTGGAAACCTGATATACTCTTGTCCCCAGTGAATACTCATCACCACTACGTCTGCTGCTTCTTTGGCCCGTTTAATTTCATTTCTGATTTTTTCTTCATTAACTACATTAACTAAGTACTCTTTTCCATCAGGTACGGGAAGTCCATTCGTAGAGATTGTGTAAGATAAAAAGGCTATCGATATTTTATTTTTTTCGATGATCCTTAGTTTCTTTTGATCTTCAAAGCTTTTATAACTGCCTACGTATGGGAGGCCGACTGATTCATAATATTGGATGGCGGAAAGAACGCCGTTTTCCCCTTTATCCAGCGTATGATTGTTGGCCGTCGAAATAATATCGACACCGGCTTTGATAATGGCATCACCCGCTTCCTGGGGACTATTAAATAAGGGATAATTGGAAATACCAATTTCTTTTCCTCCCAAAATACTTTCCTGATTCGCTAAGAGTATATCGGGCTTTTGTAAAAGCGGGGTTATATTGGCAAACATAGGGTCAAAATTGTAGCTCCCATTTATACCTTTTTCAAAGGCGTCCTCATAGAGCCAATCATGAATTAATATATCACCAATTGCACCAAGAGTAACCGAAGTTTCATATCCCTTTTCCTGATAGATAAATGGTGCAAATGTATGCAATCTAACTGGGGTGGTTTCCATAGCCAGAGTCTCATCCTGTTTTGTTACCCATTGAAAGGTTAACAGTCCGGCAAATGTCAAAAGCAAAATGAAGGTCAATATTATTATATTTTTCATATAGTTTTCCTTTCCATAGCCACAATACGATAATTTCACTATACGCGACTATAGTCCTATTGAAAAGCGAATTTACGGAATTTACTAATTCTACTCCTGTGGAAGTTTGCAAATTAAGCTTTAGGAAGGTTATAATGTTGCGGCGTATAAGATTTAGTAATCCTAAAGAAAGTTCACACCCCTTTCACAAATGATAAATTTAGATATGTGGAATGTCGTTTATAATATGAGATGAAAAGGCAATAATCTAGTATGATGAATAGAAAGGGATGTATTCCTTTGCGTAAGTTATTAATAATCTTGTTCATGATGATCGTTCTTATACTAGCCGGATGCGGCAAGGAGGACTCAGCGCCTAACGGTAATACCGAACAGGGTCTTGAGATGGTAGAGGTAGATTTAATTGTTCCGGAACAGACAAATCCCGGAGAAGAATTAACTATTGAGGCCAAGGTTACTCAAGGGGAGGAAGCAGTAGACGATGCGGATTCTGTAAAATTTGAAATTTGGAATACTGAAGATGAAGAGAATTCGGTTATGATTCCTTTCGAAAGTAAAAGCGGCGGGACTTATGGGATTACATATACATTTCCAACAGACGGAGTCTACGTTGTTCAAGTCCATGTCGATGCCCGAAATTTACACGTTATGCCCTCCAACGAAGTTATAGTAGGGAAAGGATCTGCAGCTAAGCATTCCCATTCAGAAGATGACCATCATGAGACTACTGAGAGTCATGACCACCATCACGCTGATTCGGATATTACTATGAATTTTAATCAATCAACTTTTACGTTAAATCAGAAATCAGAACTTAAGGTTCAGCTTTCAAAACAGGGAAATCCATACACGGATGCACGTGTTCGGTTTGAAGTTTGGTTAGATGGTGCTGCTAGTCACGATTGGATTGATGCATCTGAGACTGGTCCGGGAGAATATGCAGCGGCTCATGAATTTGAATCTGCAGGGACATATTTTATTGTTATACATGTCGAGCATGAAGATGGAACACATATTCATTCGGAAGAAACCATTACAGTTGAATAAAATAGAAATGGACCGGTATTACCGGTCCTTCTTTTTTGACATCCATTTAATTTTAGGTTCGGTTTTGTTAATGATTCGTTTGATATTAGCCCGGTGCCGATAAAAGACAAAGGTGGTTAACGCCAGTACTACCAGTATCAAAGGAAGATCACCCGTAATGAGCGAGTAAGCAAGAGCGACTAAAGCTGCAATCATGGAAGAAAGGGAAACCATCTTAGTTATGTTAAGTGAGAAGATAAACGAACTAAGCAGCACCAAAAACAGGATAGGGCTATACATTAACAGGACACCGCCAGAAGTAGCAACCGCTTTTCCGCCTCTGAAGCCTGCAAAGATTGGATACATGTGACCAACCACGGCGAATAAACCAATTAAGAGCGGGTGCAAATCAGAATGGAACCAAAAGGCTAAAGCAGTAGCTAATGTTCCTTTTAGGATATCTGAAATCGTTACAATGAGCCCAGCTTTTATCCCAAGTGTACGGAATGTATTGGTTCCGCCTAAATTACCGCTTCCATGCTCGCGGATATCTGTATTATAAAATGTCTTGCCCACTATTAATCCTGACGGGATAGAACCTAATAAATAAGCTGCTAGTACCAATAAAATTTCAGCCATGCTTTGTTTCCTCTCATTTCAAAATCCAATTTGTTATAACGCTTTCAATTCAAACTCTTCTCTATTGTATCATGTAAAAAGGTTAAGGAGTAGTTTGCTTATTGAAATAGCAAACAAAAAAAGCGGATAAAAATCCGCTTTAATTTAAGGCTGTTTTTAGTGTTTCAATATTTCTTTTCATAATCGAAAAATAATCTTCGTTATTCGCTTTATCCTCATCAGTCAGTGTACTAGCATCGGTTAAATAAAGAACCTCTGCACCAACTGCTTTTTGAACTACTTCGGCCAATGATGTAGACGTGTTCGGTTCAAAAATAATATAATGGATATTTTCTTGTTTAGCTACTTCAATAATTTCTTCTAATTGCTGCTGGGATGGTTCTTGTGTTGTGGAAAGACCAGAGATGCTAATTTGTTCTAAACCATATCTGCGTTCCCAATATCCATAAGCCCCATGTGAGACAATGATTTTTTTCGTTTTCGCACTATCAATTACTTGTTTAAATTCTTCATCAAGGCTTTCTAAGTCTGCTTTTAAATGATTAAAATTTTCCTCAAATGTATCTTTTTCTTCAGGGAGTACGGCTGCCAATTCTTCTTTAATATGTTCAGCTATCTCAATCGATAATGTTGGATCGATCCATACATGAGGATCTTGATCACCGTGATCATGACCATGTTCGTCTTCGTGACCATGTTCGTCTTCGTGACTATGTTCCTCTTCATCGGCATGGTCTTCTTCTGAATGGGCTTCTTCCTCACTATGTTCTGATTCAACAGCAAGTCCTTCACCGGCAGCCACTATTTTGACATCTTCATTTTCCATGGAATGGACGACATCATCTGCAAATGCTTCAATCCCGGTTCCAGAATAAATAAAAAGGTCAGATTCCGCAATTTCAATCATCGTTTTAGATGTTGGTTCATACGTATGTACATCAACACCTGGGGGATAGATTGATTTTACCTCAACTAAATCTCCGCCTATTTTTTTGGTGAAATCCTCAAGCGGGTAAATCGTAGTTAGAATATTTAGTTTACCATCCTCAGTTGTAGTCGAACTGGTGCTGCAGGCACTTAACAAAGCAATACTGATTAGTAAGAAGGGTAGCATCAATGTTTTTCTCATGTAATTTTACCTCCGAAAATTTGTTGAATAGTTAAAATAATCGGAATGATTCTGATTTACATTCTAAAAAAATATATGTAAATGAATCGTAATCATTCCGATTTGTTAGGTAAAAAATATATATCGTAATGATTCCGATTTATACTGTAGCATGGTTATTCAGGATTGTAAAGATAATTGTTTCATTTTTTTATAACTTCATAGAATATCATTGATAATATCCATGTGCTTCACCAGTTTCATCCTCTTTTAAAATTGTCTTTTCATTTTTACGCAAGTTCGTTAGGATAATAGAGGGAGGAGGGTATCCATGTCTGAGCTTCAAATGTCGCAACTTCAATTGGAACCAAGATCGGGGAGAAAAAGAAAAAGAGGTTCCTTGTTTTGGACGGGAATTATTTTATTTCTATTGCTATGTACCGTATTGGTTACTATATATATAGGTTATCCATTTGCTTCCGAAGAGGAAGTGTCATACTTTGAAGGGGAAAATCCAATTCTGTTCAATCAGGAGCAAATGGGAAATGCACTTGTGCAGGATGGATCGATTTATCTGCCTTATTCGTTTGTTCAATCACAAATTGATGAAGCCTTATATTATGAAGAAGCTTCTCAATCTATTATTTTAACCACAACTGATAAAGTAGTAGAAATGCCATCCAATTCATTAACTTACTTCATTAATCAAGAGCCTGTTCAATTGCGAATGCCGGTTTTTCATATCATTGATGATGAACCGTATATTTCATTAGCTATTATTGAACATTATTATCCTATTAAAGTATCCATATTAGGAAATAACGGACTTGTATGGATAGAGCAAGATGGAGACAGCTACCAATCTGCTCAAATCGTTAAAGAGATTCCTCGGGAAGCCTATACGAAATTAAGAACTGAGCCTACTTACCAAAGTCCATATTATATAGAAGTAGAAGAAGGAGAACAGGTAAGGATTGAAAGAGAAGACGAGGATTTTTATTTTGTTCGAAATAATCAGGGGATTGCAGGCTATATTGAAAAAGAATTTGTAGAAGCCGGAGAAGATGTGGTAATTTCCGTTGAAAAAGAACAGCAATTTTCGGAACCGCTCCAAATCGATGAACCGATTCATTTAACGTGGGAAGCTGTATACACAAGCAATCCTAATACTGAACTGCTTCCCGAAATGCCAGGGGTACATGTTGTTTCACCAACTTGGTTTAGCTTAGCTAATGAAAATGGCGACGTCGCTAATCTGGGCTCGATAGAATATTCGAATTGGGCTCATGAAAGAGGCTTCCAGGTTTGGGGACTTTTCTCCAATTCCTTTGATCCCGCTCTCACGCATGAAGTATTTAATACGTTTGAAAAAAGGGAATATGTAATCCGTCAGCTGCTCCATTTTAGTCAGCTATATCATTTAGATGGAATTAACCTCGATATCGAGAATGTCAATCAGGAGGATGGACCGCTTGTCACCCAATTTGTCCGGGAGGCTGCTCCTTATTTCCATGAAGCAGGGCTAGTACTCTCGATGGACATAACGTTTATTTCTACAAGCGGAAATTGGTCTGCCTTTTATGAGCGTGACAAATTAGCGGATCTGGTCGATTATTTAATTGTAATGGCCTATGATGAGCATTGGGCAACTTCACCTATTGCCGGAAGTGTAGCCAGCTTGCCTTGGGTTGAAACGAATTTGCAAACATTGTTAGAGGTTGTACCGCCTGATCGTCTCTTGCTTGGAGTCCCGTTATATACGAGACTCTGGAAGGAAGAAATGACCGCTGAAGGCACAGAGGTTAGTTCAGAGGCTCTTTCGATGGCGCAAGCTAAAGAATGGGTAGATTCAAGAGGAATTACCCCAACCTACGATCCTGTCTCTGGCCAAAACTATGCAGAATGGGTCGATCAATCAACAGGTGCGATCTATAAAATGTGGTTAGAGGACGCCGTTTCCCTAGAAAAAAGAGCCGATTTAGCAGAAAATTACGGATTGGCTGGAATCGGCACGTGGTCCCGCTACTTTGCAGACGAAACCGCATGGACCGCTTTACAAATGGAAGAATCAGAAGAGGAAATTTAATAGTGATGATTCTAGATTGGAAGACTCTTTTTTATGAGTCTTCTTTTTTTATTCCGTTCTATTAGTTATAAATGTTGATTTTTTATAGGCAAGAAATCATCAAGTTTTGCTTCTTCAGAATAATTTAAACATACATCTATGTACATACTAAGAAAAAATAAAGGAGATTTGAGTAAAAAATGGAGCATAACCCAAAACTTATATCTTCAGAAGTTGCTGCATTGTGGAGCGCTTTTATGCAGAATTCGATGTCTTACTGGATAGTTCAGCATTTTGCTAACGTAAATGAAGATCCTGAAAGTACAGAAATTATTCAAACAACTTTAACAAATTGTAATTTTGTTGTGAACGAAGTCAAACGAATCTTTGAAACAGAAAACCATGCAGTACCAATTGGATTCACACAAGAAGATGTAAACTTTAAAGCGGGCCGAGTATATTCAGACCTTTTTACTCTGCGATATATTAAATACATGGCTGCTGCTGGAACAGCGGCTGCGGCTGCTTTTCTCGAGGTATTGGCAAGGAACGATGTCAGACAATTTTTTTCAAAAACATCCAAGATGTTTATGAAACTTTACAATGATACTTGTGACTTACTTTTGAAAAAGGGGGCATTTATTCGCTCGCCTACGATAGCTCCAATGGAAAAAGCTGAATATCTTCAGAGTGAATCATTTCTATCAGGAATAATAGGCAGACATCGCCCTTTAACCGCTATTGAACTAGGCCATATTTCTAAAAATACTGAAACAAATTCTATTGGCAGAACATTTGTAGCTGGTTTTTCCCAAACTGCTCAATCACCTGAAGTTAGAAAATATATGGAAAGAGGTACGGAAATAGCTGCAAAGCATGAAACTGTGTTTAGACAGATATTAGTAGAAGATGGTGTGCCATTGCCAAGTACATGGGATTCAACGATTTCACAATCAACGGTTGCACCTTATTCAGATAAGTTAATGATGTTTCAAACTAATAGCCTATCTGTCATTAGCATCGCTGGTTACGGGGCGGCAATAGGGGCAAGTCTTAGAAAGGATTTAGGGGGGCATTACACAAGGCTAGTGGCTGAAATACTACAATATGCTAATGATGGGGTTCAATTGATGATTGAAAACAGGTGGATGGAACAGCCTCCGCAGAATGTGGACAGGGACGCTTTAAGGAACAGAAGTGTTTAATGGCAAACAATAGTACAAGAAGACAGCGATTTGCTTTTGCAGGTTGCTTTTTAGTTATAAAAATAAAGGGAGATAAGATATTTGGAATAAAATTTTTGCTGTTACGGAAGAATCAGCAAATTTTAGCGCAATTTCATGAAAAATATGGTATATTTGAAGTATAGCTAGACCTAGATTCAGTTTGAGAATAGTGATAATAGACGAAAGGATTTCTTCCTATGAGTATTTTCGAAATCTTCAAACAGAAGTGGTCATTTTTGCAATGCAAAAGCATGAAAAATTCTGTTCTATCAAGGGAATGGAAGAAAGCTGTCCAAAATGGGTATATTTCTTTTTATCTGCAGCCTAAATATAGCTTCACGGATGAACAAGTAGTAGGAGCTGAGGCGCTGATCAGGTGGATTCATCCTAAAAAAGGACCGATTGCTCCAAGTGAATTCATTCCGCTTGCTGAAAAACGCGGATTGATTCAAATGATTGATACGTGGATGCTGGAATCAGTGATTAATCAAATCGGTATTTGGAATAAACTGGGGATATCGGATCAATTTCAAATCTCGGTCAATGTTTCAGCAGATACCCTGGAAAGCTCTCACTTTATTAAATCGATAAAACGAGCCTTAAAAACCTCTGAAGTCCTTCCTAATCAACTTGAAATTGAAATTACAGAAGGAGTTCAATTAAAGGATATCCATCAGGTAGTAAAAAATCTAAAGTGCTTGCAAAAGTTTGGGATTCAAATAGCTTTAGACGATTTTGGCGTCGGTTATTCATGCTTAACCTATCTAACCAAATATCCAGTTGATACATTAAAAATTGACCGTTCGTTTGTCTGGCAGCTGCCGAACGAGAAAAATGCCTCAATTATTATTCGAGGACTGATTCATATGGCATATGAACTTGGGCTGAAAGTTGTGGCTGAGGGCGTTGAAAGCAAAGAGCAGTATGATTTTTTAAAAAGTCATGGCTGCCATACTCTACAAGGCTTTTTTAAACACAAACCGATTCCGGTTCATGAATTTGAAAGTGAGTTTTTTAGAAAATCAGCTGCAGTATAGAGAAATTCAATATTTTGTGAAAGGGGTTCATGGTGATGGCGATTGATAACCCAGATCGAAGTGAGATTAAGAAAATTTTAAAAAAAGCAAAACGAATAGCAGTCGTTGGTTTAAGCGATAATCCGGAAAGAACCTCTTATATGGTTTCAGAAGCCATGCAAAAAGCAGGTTATGAAATTATTCCAGTCAACCCTGCGATTACAGAAACACTTGGTGTTAAAGCAGTACCTTCCTTGAAAGATATTGATGGCCACATTGATATCGTTAATGTGTTTAGAAGGTCTGAATATTTAAAGGATGTAGCAGCAGAATTTGAAGAAATTAACGCAGACGTATTTTGGGCTCAGCTTGGAGTGTACGACGAACAGGTATTTCAAGATTTACGTTCTAAGGGATACACTGTCATTATGGACCGATGCATTAAAGTTGAACACGCATTAACAAAGTAACCTGCTCTGGTCAAAGAGCAGGTTACTTTGTTTTATAATAGTGCCTTTAAAGGGTATACTGATAGACCGATATACATAAAGAGCCTATCGAAATTTTTAAAAGTATGATACGATTTTTTTTGTACTTAAGCCTTTGTATCTTTTACTATAAGGTTTAATCATGTTTGAAGAGAGAGTTTTGCCTTTTTTCGAAAGGGGAATGAAATTGACTAGTACTAGACAAAGAACGGATTATAATGAAGAATCAATCCAGGTGTTAGAGGGTCTCGAAGCCGTACGGAAACGCCCAGGAATGTATATTGGGAGTACAGATTCGAGAGGTTTGCACCATCTTGTATATGAAATTGTAGACAACTCGGTTGACGAGGCATTAGGCGGTTATGGAAATCAAATTATTGTTACGATCCATGAAGATAACAGCATTAGTGTGGAAGATTCTGGCCGCGGTATGCCAGTCGGAATGCACAAATTAGGAAAGCCTACTCCTGAAGTAATAATGACAATTCTCCATGCCGGAGGTAAATTTGGGGCTGGCGGATATAAAACAAGCGGCGGGCTGCACGGTGTTGGAGCCAGTGTCGTGAACGCTCTTTCTGAGTGGTTAGTTTTAACGATTAAAAGAGATGGAATTGTTTATCAGCAAAGATTTGAAAATGGTGGTAAGCCAGTTACTACGTTAGAAAAGATTGGAACAACGAAAAAAACCGGGACTAGTACGCATTTCAAACCGGACCCAGCGATTTTTTCAACGACTGCCTATCAATATGATATCTTAAGCGAACGATTGCGAGAGTCTGCCTTTTTATTAAAAGGCTTAAAAATTCAGCTCATTGATAAACGTGAGAATAAAGAAGATACCTTCCATTATGAAAACGGGATAGAAGCCTTTGTTGAATATTTAAATGAGGAAAAGGATGCGCTTCATCCAGTTGTCAGTTTTGAAGGAGAACAAAATGGGATTGAGCTAGAATTTGCCTTTCAATTTAACGATGGCTACTCTGAAAATATATTATCATTTGTTAACAATGTCAGGACAAAAGACGGCGGTACGCATGAATCTGGGGCAAAGACGGCGATGACTCGAGTTTTTAATGAGTATGCAAGAAAAGTAAACCTATTAAAAGAGAAAGATAAAAATCTGGAAGGCACCGATATTCGTGAGGGACTAGCTGCGATTGTATCTGTTCGGATTCCAGAAGCCATGCTTCAATTCGAAGGACAAACGAAGGGAAAGCTTGGAACAAGTGAGGCCCGTTCTGCAGTTGATACAATCGTTTCATCGCAATTACTCTATTTTCTAGAGGAAAATCCAGATGTTAGTTCGATGCTGATTAAAAAATCGATTAAAGCAGCACAAGCGAGAGAGGCAGCCCGTAAAGCACGGGACGAAGCAAGGAGCGGAAAGAAAAGAAAACGTTCTGAAGCCGTTCTTTCCGGAAAATTAACACCTGCACAAACCCGTAATCCGCAAAAGAATGAATTATATCTGGTTGAGGGTGACTCTGCGGGCGGTTCAGCGAAACAAGGTCGAGATCGCCGCTTTCAGGCTGTCTTACCTTTACGAGGAAAAGTCATTAATACCGAGAAAGCGAAGCTTCAGGATATTTTTAAAAATGAAGAAATCAATACGATTATTCATGCGATTGGCGGCGGTGTGGGTGCTGAATTTAATGTAGAAGATATCAACTACGATAAAATCATCATCATGACGGATGCTGATACGGACGGCGCCCATATTCAGGTACTATTGCTTACTTTCTTCTACCGCTATATGAAGCCTTTAATTGAAGCAGGAAAAGTATTTATTGCTCTTCCTCCCCTTTATAAAGTTAGCAAAGGTACTGGTAAGAAAGAGATTATCGAATATGCATGGACAGATGAGGAACTATCGAAAGCTACGAAAAAGGTTGGTAAAGGTTACATCATCCAGCGTTACAAAGGTCTGGGTGAAATGAACGCTGACCAGCTATGGGAAACGACGATGAACCCAGATACGAGAACATTAATTCGTGTTCGCATCGATGACATAGCCAGGGCGGAAAGACGTGTCACAACGTTAATGGGTGATAAAGTTGAACCGCGGAGAAAATGGATTGAATCAAACGTCGCCTTCGGATTAGAAGAAGACGGCAGTCTGCTAGAATCTGATGAGATCAGTTATTCACAGGTAAATGAGGAGGTAAATCAATGACAGCTGAAGTTTTTCGTGAGCTTCCTCTTGAAGAAGTAATTGGTGACCGCTTTGGTCGTTACAGTAAATATATCATTCAGGACCGTGCGCTGCCGGATGCAAGAGATGGACTTAAACCGGTGCAGCGGAGAATTTTATATGCAATGCATGCTGAAGGGAATACGTCTGAAAAAGGTTTCCGGAAGTCTGCTAAAACAGTCGGTAATGTAATCGGGAACTACCATCCGCACGGAGATTCATCCGTATATGAAGCGATGGTCCGATTAAGTCAAGACTGGAAAATGAGAAATGTGTTAGTTGAGATGCATGGAAATAACGGGAGTATTGACGGTGACCCGCCGGCAGCAATGCGTTATACCGAAGCACGGCTTTCTGCGATTGCCTCTCAGCTCTTAAAAGATATTGAGAAAAAGACCGTTGATTACGTACCTAACTTTGATGACACGATAAACGAACCGGTTGTTCTGCCGGCGCGTTTTCCTAATTTATTGGTCAATGGCTCAACCGGGATCTCGGCTGGATATGCAACGGAAATTCCCCCTCATAATCTAACAGAAGTCATTAATGCTGTTATTATGAGAATGGATAAGCCTGCTGCTACGGTTGAAGATTTAATGTCTGTTATTAAGGGGCCAGATTTTCCAACAGGCGGGATTATCCAAGGTGTCGATGGAATTCGTCAAGCGTATGAAACGGGTAAAGGCAAGATCATCATCCGCGGCAAAGCTGAGGTTGAAACGCTAAGAGGCGGCCGTGAACAAATCGTGATTACGGAAATTCCTTTTGAAGTCAACAAGGCGAACTTAGTTAAAAAAATGGACGAGTTCCGTTTAGACCGTAAAGTGGAAGGAATTTCTGAAGTAAGAGATGAGACTGATCGTACTGGACTCAGAATAGTCGTTGAGCTGAAAAAAGATGCAGATAGTGCTGGAGTATTAAATTACCTCTATAAAAATAGTGATTTGCAGGTTACGTATAACTTTAATATGGTTGCGATCCACGACCGACGGCCAAAACTAATGAGTTTGGCTAACCTATTGGATGCCTATATTGGCCACCAAAAAGAAGTGGTAACAAGACGTTCCAGCTTTGATTTACAAAAAGCAAGAGAACGGGCCCATATTGTTGAGGGGTTAATGAAAGCTTTATCGATTTTAGATGAAGTGATTGCCACTATCCGTGCGTCAAAGGATAAAAAGGATGCAAAGGATAATTTAGTTGCTCAATTCGGCTTTACAGAGGCTCAAGCTGAAGCCATTGTAACATTACAGCTCTATCGGCTAACTAATACCGATATCACAGCGCTTCAAGAGGAAGAGGCAGAGCTGAAAAAACGAATTGCGGAGCTGGAATCGATACTTGGCAGCGAAGCTAAATTGGTCCAGGTTATAAAAAAAGAGCTTAAAGAGGTTCAAAAGCAATTTGAAGATCAGCGCAGAACTTCAATTGAAGCAGAAATTGAAGAATTAAAGATTAATTTAGAAGTATTAGTGGCCAGTGAAGATGTCATGGTTACGATGACCAAGGAAGGCTACATAAAAAGAACTTCATTACGTTCGTATGCTGCTTCGAATGGTTTAGATTTTGCTATGAAAGAAACTGACCGACTCCTCTTCCAGGGAGAATTAAATACAACCGACGTGATCTTGCTGTTTACGAATAAAGGCAATTATTTATATTGTCCGATTCACGAGCTGCCAGACATTCGCTGGAAAGACCTTGGCCAACATATTTCCAATATCATTCCGATTGATAAAGATGAGCGGATTATAGAGGCAATTCCAGTAAAAGACTTTAATCTGCCTCAATATCTCTTATTCTTTACGAAAAACGGTCTGGTGAAAAAGACGGAACTGAACCTGTACAAAGCACAACGGTATTCGAAGGCGCTTGTTGCGATTAATTTGAAAAAAGAAGATGAATTACAAAATGTGTATATAACAGATGGAAAGAGTTCATTGTTTATTGCAACTAGTCTAGGATATGGACTTCTTTTCCATGAAGAGGAAATCAGCCCAATCGGTGTCAGAGCCGCTGGAGTTAAAGGTATTAATTTAAAAGACGGTGACACGGTTGTGAGCGGAATTGTTTTATCAGAAGATAAAAACGGATTTGTCCTTGTTACGCATCGCGGATCTATCAAAAGAATGAAAGTCACTGAATTTGAGCCAATTTCTCGCGCTAAGCGGGGAGTTGTGATGCTCCGAGAACTAAAAACGGCACCTCACCGGGTTGCTGGCTTTGTTTTGACAAAGGAAACAGATAAGATATTTGTTCAATCTGAAGCAGGAAAAATAGAAAGTATCGAAGCAAATCAAATTCGTTTTAGCGATCGTTATTCAAACGGATCCTTTATTTTGGATGAACAAGAAGCAGGACCTGTTGTAGATGTTTGGATTGAGGAAGCTCTAAGCGAAGACAATCAGGAAGAATAGATGGTATGTAAAGCTGCTGGCAAATGTCAGCAGCTTTTTAGTTTTTCTACATAATTTTTCCTTGGCTGGGAATAATAGTTGGAAAACTACTTAATGGGGGCTTTTCGATGAACAAACATCTTGTAATCCTAGGCTTTGCTTTTTTTCTGTTAAGTTTACCTGTATTAGCAAACACGATTACAGATATGAATAGAGCGAATGGTGTAGAAAATAAAATTGTGAAAGAGTATCAAGAGGATATTACGGGAAATGGAAAGAAGGATAAAATCGTTATCAAAGGTGTTCCCTATGATGAAACTAGTCTTTATTTAAAAGAGATAACCCTACAAGTCGAAACGGATCAAAGTCAAACCTTTTCGGTTCAGCTCGAAGGCGGCTATGATCCATTCGCTGATTTTCAGGACATGAATCATGATGGGGTAATGGACGTCTTTACATCAGTTGCAACAGGCGGAAGCGGAGGTATATATAACTATTATTTGTATAGCTTTAAAGACAATCAGCAGTTCAATTTAACTGTACCAAAGCCGCTCATGATTCAAGCACAATTTTTGGATAATTATAAAGCCACCGTCACCATTCCTGAAACAAAGCAGTCTTATACCATTGATTTAAAGGAGCGAAAAAAAGAATACGACCGATTGGGACTTTATATCAATGGAAAGTTAAATGAACCCACAGAGCTGATGGTAGACCCTTATTCATTTATGAAACCACAGGAGTTTGGTGACAAGGGATATGGTTTAAAAGCAATTCAGGCCATATCCGGAGCTTATCATGCCGATCGAATTGGCCAGGTGGAGTCTGATTGGTATTACAAAGATGGGAAATGGAACTTAATGAGTGCTTCATTTATACCATCGAAATAGCTTTCACCATTTCTCCGCGTTTGTCATACGATGTGGTAAGGATTATACCCGCGAAAGGGGAGCTTTCTATGAAAACATTTCATCCTGATCGCTTATCAGTAACTTTTCTGCCACCTGCAACTCCGTTTTTTCCGGTAGAAGGGAGAAAGTATACGGTGACTCATGAAGATGAAACCGGTGAAGTTTTTTTATCCATTGGATATATATATGACCGAGTGAAGATTAATAGCAAGCTGCGAGATGAAGTAATTGCTGAATGGCTCCCGCGATTGGGAGAATATACATTATGGGGGCAAGTATACATTAGCGGCGGGGAATTTGATGAAAAGTATTCGCAAGTGCGCTTTCTCGTATTTCAACGTGAGATGGAGACAGCACTACGGGCAATGGTAAAAGGGGATCAGACGTTTTATAGCTATTTTCCATGGCTTTTAGATGCACCGATTTATTTACAATTTGAATCGGTTTATCCTCAATTCCAAAAGATTATATATTGTGGTACGCCAAGACAATATTTACAGCAATCGAAGGAAAAGGAAATTAAAAGTGCAGCTGAATAGGCTGTGCTTTTTTTGTTTTGTATGCGTTTATGGTGGCGGGATGTACCAAGAGCGGTATGAAAGACAGAAAAAGGTTCTGGAGCCTAAGATTTGTCTTTCATAAGGGCTGTGAAAGACAAAAGTGAGTACCAGTGGCGCGGAAATGTCTTTCATTGGGCCAACGAAGGACAGAAGTACGTGCGAGAGATAGGGAAATGTCCATCAAAAGAGCTATGATGGACAAGTGATTGCGAGTGAGAGGGAAATGTCTTTCATAAAAAGTATGAAGGACAAAAATAGATAGGGGTTTCTTGAGAAAACGTCCTTGATAAAGAGAATCAAAGACCTAAATTGATATGGGAACTAGAGGAATGTCTATAATAAAAATACATAAATCAGAGTCGATTAGATCTAGGTTATAAAAATCCAAAAAGGAGGTATTTCCAATAGAGGACAATAATAATGTTATGTAAACTAAAATAATGATTGACGATATTTTCCATCGTCCTCTATGATGGAATTGAATGCGAAATAACGAATAAGGGGATTACATCATGGAAGCGATTGTTGAAAAAGTTTTTACAGAAGAAATCATAATGAAGGGGAAGCAACTCTTTAGTGTGGGGGGAGAGTGGAAAAAGCTTGGTGATTTTGAGAGTTTCATATTTTCAGGGAATCTAGAGACAACAGGAACAGCCTGTATACTTCGGTTCACGCATTCGTCTCATCGTTCCTCTAAGGATGTATTTGCAGAGGTAGAATGGGTTGCTTATTTGAAAGAAAAAGGCGCCAGAGTTCCACAGCATTATTATTCAATCCATCACAATTTAACGGAAGAAATTCAAGCCGAAGACGGCAGTTATTTTATTGTTGCTTGTTATGAAATGTTTGAAGGCAGCAGGATTAAATGGACTGAAATTGAAGAAGAAGGCAATTGGGAAATTGTTGAGGAATGGGGTAGAACGATTGGGCAGCTCCATCGAATCACGAAAGATTATTCGCCAAAGGATGCGCTGAAACGTCTTTCATGGCGAGATGAAGAATTGCTGCAAATCGAAGCATGGATGGAGAATCCAGATCCTGAAATCGTTCAGTATCGAGATCAAATTTTGCGTCAGCTGGAAGCATTACCTGTAAACCGCAATGTCTTTGGACTTATACATAGCGATGTTCATACAGGTAATTTTCTTGTGAAAGATGGAAAAATCAATGTGTTTGACTTTGACGATTGTTCATATCACTGGTTTGCCAGCGATATTGCGATTGCTCTCTATTATTCAATTTTAAGCCGAGACTTTCAAAAAAGTGAAGAACGAGAAGAAATTGCTAAAATGTTTCTTTCTCATTTCTTAATTGGCTATGAAACAGAAAATCATCTTCCGGACAGCGCCTTACAAACTATCCCAATCTTTTTGCAGTTAAGAGATATTGTTTTGTATGCTGTGCTTCAAAAAAAATGGGATTTGAGTTCGTTAGATGATCATCAAACGACTTTTTTCAATATGATAGAGTCACGCGTACAGTCGCAGCAACCCATTGTTCAAGTGACATTTTAATTTGAACTTTCCAAATAAAAGGAGGAATTTTCATGAAAGATCGTAAAGAGTTATTAGCAGCTCAATTTGCTGCTTGTACGAACGTACCCAATTGGTTTGTACCATTGGAGCAAGCAGTAAAGGGGCTAAATGCAGAGCAAGCTGCTTGGAATGATGTACCAGGGGCCAATTCCATTTGGAGTATTGTGTATCATTTAACCTTTTGGAATGAACGGTATTTGGTCCGTTTTAATGGAAATACGCCAACAGATCAAGTTGAAAATAATGATGTTACTTTTGATGTATCTAATGTCGATATTACTGAGGAAAATTGGAATACAGCGGTTAATCGATTGATGAGCAGCTTATTAGATTGGCAAGATGCGATTTTACAAGCGGATGATGCAAAACTGGATTCACCAGTGATTGACGGTGAAAAGGGAGAATGGTGGGACACGATTGCGAATATAGCGATACATACTTCATATCATATTGGGCAAATCGTTGATATCCGTAAGAGACAAGGTTCATGGAATCAGCAGTAATTGAATTAATAAAAATGAAGTCGCGAGTTCTCCCTAAGACTCACGACTTCATTTTTTAAGACATTGCTCTTCGGGCTAGATTCACATCGTTTTGTAAAAGCAGGTTCAGATTATACGATGGATATAATCCTTTTTGGTACATGTAATTATAGATACGAGCGTGACCTCTGACTGATTGGTTGAGCTGTTTAAGTAAGACCTCTCGTAAAGCTGGCGTTGCTGTTTCTGTAATGGCAACAGCGTAGTTTCGAACTGAAGCCTTAGCAAAAGCTAAAAGATCACCAGCTAAGAAGCTATCTCCATATTGACGATATTCACTAGATTCACCAGGATGCGGTGCAAGCGGATAGAATTGTAATAGCTCCTGTAAACTCATTTCAAGCTCCCGAATCGTTTGTTGGTATATGGTTTGCAGCTGCGGATCCTGGATTTCGCGTAATCCTTTCTTTACTTTCACCAAACCGATTGAATTAAAGGCAACCAATTCATGAAGCTCCAACGTTTCATGCCAGGCCAGTGTCCTTTGTCTTTGATCCTGATCCATTCTATGCATTCTCCTTTTCTCCTCACTTCGCCTATATTCTATGAAGAGAAGAACGATTGGAAGCTTATCTAAACCAATAATGGGCCTTTATCCAGTTTTATTAGATTTTTTCCAAACTGTTTTTTGCATGATTACTGCTGTGATTCCAATAATCACAACGAATAATAGACTGACAAATAATCCAAAACGAATGGAATCTTCAAAAATAACACCGCTAATCGCTGCTAAAATAAGAGCAATCCCTAAAATCCCTAAAAATTTGCCCCACAGTTTCTCTCTTAGTATTTTAAGGGCAGAAAAAATAATAAAAGCCCAGTTAAATAATATCAGGATACCAGCAGCGGTTGTAATATACTCATAAATTTTTCCTGGCAGCAATAATGCGGTGATAATCGAAGCTAATAAACCGACTGTTGCCAATCCTAAAGAGGGAAGGGGGAGGCTCTTCCATTTTTTAAGCTTTTTTGAAAACACTTTAGGTGCATCCCCTGAATCTGCTAAGGTTACAAGAAGTTTTGTGACACCAAACAATGAAGCCGTCATCGTTGAAAAACCAGCAATGATAATGGCTGCATTAAATACATGCGGAAAAAAGTTGAGATTAAATGGGTTTAACGCCGTAACAAACGGACTTTCTTTATCGTTAAATGCTTGATGTTCAGCTAATAGAACGGCTAGGCTGAGAGATAACACATAAATGATGGCGAGCACAATTAACATGATAATTCCAGCTTTGGGAGCATCCTCCTTCTTTTTAAGCTGAGTCGCCATCATACCGATCACTTCGATCCCGCCATAAGCGTAATATGCATAAATGAGAGAGGACCAAAACCCAAGCAGTCCCTCTGGAAACAGTTCTCCGGCTGTATTTGGGAATCCTGGCCTTGCTACATCGCCATTGATCCAGCCAAAATAAGCAGCACCCGCAATGATAATAAACATGACAATTGCAGAAGTTTTAATCACTGCCAATAAATTTTCTACTTTATCAAATCCGCTAGTGCCTGTTAATACAACAATTATCGATAAAATGGCGTAAATTGCAGCAAATATCCAAAGGGGAACATTAGGGAACCAAAATCGTGACAGAATCGATAGAGCTGTTAATTGACTTCCCATAATTAGAATATTAGAACTCCAATAATTCCAGCCGGAGCTGAAACCAGCCCAGCGACCAAAGGCCTTGTCCGCATAATAACAAAAAGAGCCTTCCTGCGGATCTTCAGCTGTCATTTTTGCCAGTAAATTATAAACAATAAAGGTTCCAAGTGCCGCTAAGATAAAGGAAATCACAATGGATGGTCCGGTCAATTCTATTCCAATTGCTGATCCTAAAAAATATCCGGTTCCAATTGTACAGCCAACTCCTAAGAGTGATAACTGCCACCATTTTAATTTCGCTTTTTCACTTCCCTGGTCTTGTTTAGAACCTGCACCAGGAATAAAAAAATCCAAAGTAATCCCTCCATATTCCCCTAAACGTCTAAAAACCGCGCAGACGTTACTTCTTAGAGTTGGTTTCTTTCTTTAAACCCATCATCGTGCGGAATAATTGAGTCGTCATACTTCCCTGTACAATATTTTGTAAAAAGAATTCGGTTATTAGTTCTTTGTACTCTTCATCTTCGAACATTTTTTTGTTTTGCAGTTCCATTTCTGCTAAACCTTCATATGTAGAAAGCAGGGCATATGTATGATCTTGGCCAGAGATTGGCGTCAATATTTCGACGTTATGATCATATTTTTCATTTCTGAAACTCTGGATCATTCTTAGATTTTTAATGGCTTCTGCAAATTTATCCTGTTTTACTTCAAACGTCTGATAAACAATGACAGACATTGCTTAACCTCCTAAGTAACCATAGTAAGTTTGAATAATGAAAAAAGGGCAGTTTATCAATAGTTGTAGAAGAATTGCTGCAAGAAAGGAAGCATTTGATAGTTCTCTGATTTATTCTGTTTATCTTTTGAGGTAATATTCACAGTTAAGTAAAAGTTATCTGCAAGGAAAGATACAAATACGCTATGGGAAATGCATATCAATATTTCCCGAGAAGAGGGTAGTGGATGTAGGATAATATGTCCAGACTTAAATAAACTAACAAAACGGAGCAGAAACCGATTATGTGGGTTAGATTACGATTTTCTTTAAGTTAATGAATGTTATTTTCGTAAATACTTTAAACTGGAGCTGAAAAAATTGATAAATACGTATTTAAATTTGAAATTACATATGTTAATAAACTGATGAACACCTGTAATTATAAAAATTTGAATTCTGTCTCAATATCCTAAGTAATCTTTGGTATTGAGACAGAATTGATTTTCTGATGTTTAACTTCTGATAATGTATATTATGGTGGGGGCGTTGATTTGAATTACAAAATATAAACCGTTACTCTACCCTATGCTTATATGATTTATCTTTTATATCATCAGTTTTGATGAATTTTACACTATATTCAATCACATCATTAATAAATAGATTATGTTCTGCTGCAAATTCTTTCACTTGTTCTAATAATTCCTTATCATAAGTTGTTTTGTACTGAACCCGATCTTTAGGTCGATTATTCTTGTTATACGTAATTACACCTTCAGATAATACAGATTTAAGACCAGTTTCAATTAAGTAGTTTACGTGAGTATAATTTTCTTCAGCTAATGTGTTTAATTGATCTAAAATAGATCTGCTAATATTTGTTCTAAATTTAACTCTAGATTTATCTGTTGTTTGTATTAATTTTCCATTCGCTAATTTCCACATTCAAAAAACACCTCTTTATAGGTAAAGATTTATATATCTCCTAAACGTAGAGACATAAATTCTCTCTTATATGAACATAATTATCAGTAGCATCATTATAAATAATTTTTGCTAGCTTAGGAAGATTATATTTTCCTTTTACCCATACGCGGTAAACATGTTTTCCTTTACGAGTATTCTGGATTGAAATTTCAGATCGTAAGTTCCAATTCATAAAAACTGATAAGAGTCCTTCCGCAAAGGACTGGCTTCCAGTTGTAATATTCATTACATATCCGTTTCTCTGAACCCAACCGTCCCCATCAATCACTCCCCTAATAAATGATGGTAAATATTCTTCTGGTATTCTTGGGAAAGGAACTGTCAAAGATTTATTAGATGATATTCCTAATTTTGCGAGGTCTGATTTTATTTCTTTTGAATTAATAAGCAGTGTAGGGGTCAATTTTGTGGGGCCGGTTCCTCCTAATACATAGTCTGCTTCCATGTATTTTGCGATTAATCGGAGAATTTTTTCATCTTTTTGTGCAAAGGAAATGCAGTGAGAATTTCCACTTATATTTCCATCGGTTATTAATAAACCGAAAACCCATGCCATTTCATGAGACCATTTCTTAAAGAAATCCTCATTTACCTTGTGCTTACGAGGCTGACCGGATTGTTTTTCACGATTCATTTCTATACCGTGTTTGTAGATCACGTTTCGAATGGCTCGATCGGAAAGCCCAATAATGGGTATCATCTCCTTAAATGGCATTCCGCTTTTATACATCTTAATTATTTGTTCGTCTGTCACTCCAGGGTTCCTGGGCATTCTATCACTCCCCTCTTTAACTTTCTATTTAAAATTATACGAACATACGTTCCGTAAGTCAACAAAAATCTAAACTGTTCAGAGATTTTACAACATCATCGTATTAGGGTCTCACATTTAACCTTACTTGACATGTAACACATATTTATCTACCCTTGGTTTCCATCTATTGCATCATCATATTTTGCAAATTGAAAAGTTATTTATTTTTATTAACTCCTTCTCCACCTATAAAATCTCCAAATCAACAACATGAACAGAAAATATCCTATAGAAGAATAATAATGCTTCCATTGATCACTATGATTAAAGAATCCAAACCCTTCTGCCAGCTTTTCAAAAATAGCCATCAATAAACTCATCATTACCATAAACACAAATCTTTTAAATGAGGTCATTGTATCTGAAAAATAAAGAAAGAAAAAAGTAAATAAAGGAAGGCCAACAAGCGTAAAACCAATGTTAATTGAAAAAATCTCTGGAAAGGGTCTTACTGGAAATTGATAGAATTGTTTTCCGACAAAATAAAGGTCAAGATATGTACCAAGCAAAGATGCAAATAAAAGGGTTGAACCATATCCTGAAAGTTTATTTCTCTTAACGGAATATGACCTTTTTGGCGAGGATCGCAAGCTCGATTTTTTCGATTGTTTCACAGTATTCATCCATAATCTCTCCATCTGTTTCGCAGTTTTCTCTAATTAAGTAATGAATCACTCTCCAGTCATTAAACCAATCACCAATTTCAGCTTCTGTATGGGCAACATCCTTCCAGGCATAGATAAGTTTGGGACTATAAATTGGCCTCTCCCCTTTTCGCAGCTGGCAATTTCTAATCCTTTTTTTATATAAAAATCCGGGCAAAGATTCTCTAACATCATGAAATAGATGAGGCCAGTAGTCTTTTCGTGATCCTGTATGGGGGTGAGATGCTGCCCAGTTCACTATTTTTTGTAATCTTCTCTTATTGTCAAAGAGGAGTGAATATAAACGTTTTCCTAATAAAATCCGTTCATGTAAAGAGCTAAAATGACGAAGGGTTTGACCAATCAATGCTGCTTTCGTTTCATTTTTCCGATGTTCAAAATATGGAAAAAGAATATGATTGAGACTTAAAAGATCTTGAAGCATAAATTCAAGCGTATCTAAAACACTTTTTTTATAAACTGGGTTTTGTACGACTCTTTTTTCCAAGTAGGATTGTTCATTAATAACCAGAGCAATGGCTAATTTATATGGATCTCCATACTTCCAAAATTGATTCCATATCGTTTCCATGAAAGTAGAGACATTGAAGTGAGGAAGCAGGTGAAAAAGACGTTTATTCTGCCGCAGACTTTCTTCATATAATAAAAACTGGGGATAAACATCCTGAAATATAAGCCAGTTTCCTCGTTCTAAAAATGAGAAGAATGCCTTCCTCTCCTTCTCGGAAAGCAGATTAGAAAGAAAGTCCCCCTTTAAATCCGTCATATTCCAGCCGCCATTTCTCGATACCATATGCCCTAAAAATGCCCAATGAATCTCTGGGTGGGCCAGATAAAATTTTAGGTAGGCTTGTGTTCTTGTCACATTGTTTACATTTAACCTATTAGTTTCCTCTTTTATTTGATTAATTAGAACACGATCTTCATCAGATAATCCAAGAATGTCCGGAATAGCCGGTGATTTCTGTTTCTTCTTTAACTCAATTTTAATTTCTGTAAAAGAATGTGAGTTAAATAGATTTATCTTATTCATTCGTTTATGGGCCCAAATTCGTTCCTCACCCCTTTTTGTTTTTCATTTATATATTTGAATATCTACTATGAATATTTTATTCGTATGCTAGCAATAAATGATGAAGAATTGATTTCAAGTAAGGTTCAGCCAAAACACATTTCTATTCCGGCAGCAATGCGTTAATTTCAATCAGATCTTTTGTAATAAAAAAATCACTCCCATTATAAAATCTAATCCTTCTGCAAATGATATTTCTTAATAGACGCTCGAAACAGAGGTGAGGAGATGGGAAGAGAATTTTTTAGATATTTGGGGAGGCTGACATATCGTTATCGCTGGGCTATTGCTGCATTTTGGGCATTGCTTTTCATCTTTACCTCGATTTATGCCCAACGGCTGCCCGACATGCTAAAGGAAAGCGGGTTTACACCAGAAGGAAGTGAATCTGATCTAGGCTTTGAAAGTCTTGAGGAAGAGCTTGGGATGTCACCCTCCACATTAAATCTGATATATACAAGTAATCATTTGGATCTGACAGAGGAATCAGAAACAGCAAGAATCATAGAATCCCTTGAAAATCTAAAAACACAGCCATACATAACGAATATTCAAGTTAACCCCACACCGCGTCTAACCGAAGAAAAAGGAATCCAATCTGTTATTGTAAAAATCAACCTAAATAATCAGGAGTCACTTGAAGTATATCCGGAATTAAGAGAAATGATTACAGCTCCGCAGGGTATGGAATTGTTTATCGATGGGGGAACAGCAACCTTGTATGAAATACAGCAGGCAACGAAACACGACTTGGTGAAGGCGGAACTAATCGGAATTCCCATTGCCTTGATTGTTTTGCTTATAATATTTGGAACTGTGGGCGCTGCCTTGCTTCCGGTCTTTGTCGGGATGGTCAGCGTATCGGTCACTCTTGGAACTACTTATTTCATCTCTTACCATTTTGATGTATCTAACTTTCTCCCCAATATTGTGATGATGCTCGGACTAGCCCTGGGGATTGACTATGCACTATTTGTGGTCAGCCGTTTTCGTGAAGAATTAAAACGCCATCGTTCAGTGGAATCAGCTGTGGCGAGGACAATGGAAAAAGCTGGACATTCCGTCTTTTTTTCAGGATTCGCCGTACTGATTGGAATGTTTGGCATGCTTTTTATTAGGCTGCCGATCATGTATTCCCTCTGTCTCGGGGGAGTCTTAATCGTATTGATGTCGGTTTTAGTTTCAAGCACTCTTTTGCCTGCTTTGCTTGGAATTTTTGGACATTCCATTAATCGTCTGCAGGTATTTCCTGCCCTTCAGAAAAAGCTGGGGAATTCAACTTTATGGAGAAGAATTGCTTTTGGCGTGATGAAGCGCCCCGCTTTTTTGACAATATTCATTAGTCTCATTCTGATTTTGCTGATGACTCCAATTGCGAATATGAAGCTGGGAGTCCCAACAGCTGAAGTACTTCCTCCCTCTTATGAATCAAGAATGGGCTCAGACTTGTTCGACCAACACTATGACAACAAAGAAGCAAGTCCAATCTATATCGTGGTTAAAACACCTGAATCTGCAGCAGAGGAAGACTCAATTCTGCTCATTAATGAATATGAAAAGACCATTTCGAAAATAAATGGTATTCAGGAAGTAAGAAGTTTTTTGGATACATTTGAGAATCAATCTGCAGAAATGATTGCAGGTCTGCTGCAAACAGATGAAACAAGAGAAAACCTCGAACGCAGAAACCTCCTTCGAGGCGAGTTTGCTCTTTTAACCGCCATACCTGCCCATGATCCAAACAGCCCACAAGCTTCCGACCTAGTGGAACAGCTGCGTAATGTAAAAACAGAATCATTGGAGACATATGTTACGGGACATAGCGCTCTTCGTTTCGACATGCTGAACAGAATTTACGAAGGGCTTCCTTTTTTGATTTTATTTATCATGACTGTGACCTATTTGACTTTGCTTTATGCTTTTAAATCAGTATTAATTCCTTTAAAAGCTGTCTTAATGAATGTTCTTAGCCTTGGCGCCAGCCTTGGAATCGTTGTCATCGTTTTTCAAAATGGCTGGTTTGCCGAAGCATTGCAAATTACGTCAACTGGCTATGTCAACCTCGTCATGCCCGTTACCATTTTCAGTATTGTCTTTGGGATATCAATGGATTATGAAGTTTTTCTTATTTCAAGGATTATGGAGGAATACGAAAAAACGGGAGACAATGACAGGAGTACGGCTGAGGGGCTGCAAAAAACCGGCGGGCTAATCACCAGTGCAGCTTTAATTCTGATGACAGTAGTTGGCTCGTTTATTTTTACTAACATCGAAATAACGAAAGCACTTGGAGTCGGATTATTTTGCGCTGTATTTATTGATGCTACCATTATCAGGATTATTGTCGTCCCTGCTCTGATGAAAATGTTAGGACATGCCAACTGGTGGGCACCGAGGTGGTTATTCGGAAGGTAGGATAGTGCGTGGTGGCAACGGGTTTCATTACGGACACTAGTTCCGTTACTTTTGATAAATCCGGCTTTTTTAAAAATTTGAGGACATCAGTTCCGTTATTCGTGTAAATTACAGCTATTTATTGTTGATTTTAGCAAAATAACGGAACATATGTCCGATTGCATTATGAAAACAGTGGTTTTTACGGAAATAACGGATCCTATGTCCGCTTAGATTCAATAAACGTTGCGTTTCCCCTGTATTTTCTTTCAACCCTTTAAAAGGATTTATTTAATCCCACCATAAAAAAAGCTTATTTGTTCTTCTCATTTCTTCAATTAGAGCTTCGATAGTTTCAGTCCCCTGGTCCACAACATCCGGACAAAATTCGTATATTTCTTGTGCAAAGGATTTCATTTGCTGGTCCGCCGGGAGCTCTGAAAAAATCGCCTCAACCCAGTCATAATCAGCACCGATCATGTTAAAAGGATAACGATCATTCCATTCCCTTAATTTTGCACTAACATCTTCATTACTAATATCATAATTATCGCCATTTGTTTGCTGGACTTTTAGAATTTCAAATTGGTCATGTCCTTTTATGATTCCAACTTTACACATACTCTTTCTTTCGTTACCAAAGTCTCTTTCGCATATAAAAACTAAGTACCCCATCTGTTTTAGGCGAGATTGAAGGTCAACGACTACCTTTTCAGCTTTGTCTTCAGGGGTCATAAATGAAATCCCTGCTGTTCTTGTTTCACCCTCATTATATAATTCATTTATGATTAATGGCTGCAAGCTGCTGCTGACAGACGCCTTAATAATATGTATGACTTCTTCAGTAAATCCAATTTCTTTTGCAATTTGGTCACTCATTATTTCATTTTTATGTTTGTTTCCGAATCCGAAAAGCTTCTTCCAATCCAACCTTACACCCTCCCAACCCAGTAGCATATTTCCAAAATTAATTATTATAAACTATAGCGGAAACTGTCCCGCTCAACAAGAAGATAAAAGCATTCAATTTATTAAAAAAGGTAACGACTACCCTTGTTTGTTCCGATTTTCACACAATGTTCATTTATCGAAAAAGGTATTTTATTTTTTAATAGAATGATAAACATGAGGGGGAGTTCTTTTGAAATTTATAGAAAAATGGCATCGATGGCGTTCTCCGCTGTTATTAATAGGGGCTGCGGGCATATCTGGTTTAGGAGATTTTATCTTTTTGGTTGCTCTCAATTTATTAGTATTTCAAATGACTGGTTCGGCTGCGGCTGTTGCTGGTTTATGGATCGTGGGTCCGCTTGCATCTATTTTTACGAGATTTTGGGCTGGAAGTATTATAGATCGTGCCAATCGAAGGAAGTTAATGATATGGACGGATTTAATTCGGGCATTTTTAATTTCATTAGTTCCCTTCATATATACGGTTTATGGAATTTACATAATCCTTGCGTTAGTCAGTATGGCTAAAGCATTTTTTTCTCCTGCTTCCATTACCTATATTACAGAGCTTGTTCCTGCTGATCAAAGAAAACAATTTAATGCTTTTTACTCCTTAACAAGTTCTGGAGCCTTTATTTTGGGGCCAGCTATTGCTGGGGTTCTTTTTGTCATTGGTTCGGTAAATATGGCGATCTTTTTAAATGCCGCATCTTTTTTAATTTCAGCCGTTTTGTTTTTATATCTGCCCAACCTGCAAGAGACAAAATCATCATTCAAAAATCCCTTATCCTTTTCCGCCATTCGAGAAGATACTAGAATCGTAATTGCTTTTGGCAAAAAAACTCCTGTTTTTATACTGATACTTGGATTATATTTAGGGACCCTTTTTACAACCTTTGCGATGGATACACAAGAAGTTGTTTTTACTCAGAGTGTAGTTGGTCTTTCAGAGTTAGACTATAGCTTGCTTATAAGCATTACTGGTATTGGATCGATCCTGGGATCTGTAGCCGTTTCCTCTTTTTCAAAAAAACTTTCGATTCGCATGCTTTTTGGCGGCGGACTTCTTATGATGTCATTAGGTTACCTGCTCTATGCTTTTAGTAATTCATTCATGATGATTGCGATAGGATTCATCATACTTGGCTTTTTTAATTCCTTTTCTAACACTGGATACAACACATTTTATCAATATCATGTACCTATTGAAATAATGGGACGTGTTACAAGCTTTTATGGACTCATCCAAAGTACTGGGCAGATCCTTTTAGTCGTAATCGTTGGACTTGCAGCAGATATTTTTCCGCTCCGATTTATTATTGTTTTACTGTCTCTTGTAAACTTGATCTCAATCGTCAGCCTGCTCATTCTTATGAGACATCGGAAATATCAGTCAGTCTTTACCAACGTGGATTCAAAACAAAGAATAAAGGTTTCATAATTAACACAGACCCGATTTTACAGGATCGCAGCAAGTTATTTCTAAGAGTTATTTTCTTATTTAAGAAAACTTAGTTTTGGTTGCTTTATTTTTCTAAATCAGCTTTACACCCAGGCATAATGACTACTTTATCTGCCCGCTTACAAATACCGTGTCTTTGCAATTTGATCGTGATGCCTTTCATTCAACCCAAGTGATATTAAATAAAAAGTAAATAAAAACAGTAAATAAACAGCTAAAGGACAAAGCAGAATCCATTGGGCATAGTATAAAAAGTCTTTTGACTCACCAAGCAAGCCAGACCATTCGTTTGTGATGGATGTAAATTTAGTTGCCATTAGCGGGAAACTGGTCCCTCCTAAAAATAAATTAAAGATACCTAATTGGCCAATCAAATGTAAAACCTGAATGGTTTCGTTTACAAAAAGGATTAAAAGATTTCCTTTAAGCATTGGGAAAATATGCTTCTTCATGATATGGATTCTGGAACCACCCAATGTTTGAGAAGCCATGACAAAGATACTATTTTTTGTTTCGGCTGTTTTGGCATAAACGACATTAAAAACGCCTGAAACACCTAGTATAGTCATAAGCGCCCCTTGAATCAACACTAATGAAAGTACAGATAGAACAGGTTCAATATTTATGCTGATCATAACAAAGTAAATAATAATGAACGTCGGAATACTGCTTAGGATTGGAAAATGGCTCTTATTTAACTCTCCGCTTTTCTTTGATAATCCCATGATGATTCCAAGTATGGTTCCGATAACCGTTCTTAATAAAGCGACAATGATGGTTGTAAAGACGGTATATTTAGCACCATATAATAGTTTAGTGAGAATGTCGTACCCATACTTATCTGTTCCCAGCCAGAATTCCTGCGAAGGAGGAGACGGCGGCCCTATAATCTCTCCCCCATTCTCTAGACTATATAATATTTGTTGTTTGTAATCTTTATTATAAGGTGCAATTGATGGACCAAAGATAGCAATGAATACAAAAAAACTAAGGAAAAGCAATCCGATTATAAGCTTATAATTAATTGACTTAGTCATGACGGAGAATCCTTTCTACAAGGAGAATCAACATTTTCAGATAAAAGAACAGGAGTACATACAATAGGAATAAAGCAAAAAAACAAAATATCACTAAATTATACTGATATCCAAATTTCATCTGATGCTGAAATAGCAAAGCTGTAATTCCGCCGGTATTAAAGAGGTACTCAACAATAAATAGATTACTAATCATGATTGCAAGAATCTTATGGAGGTCTGCTTTTAGAAAAGGAGTAACATTGGTTGTGACATGATAAAGGTAAATATTTCTTTTTTTAATTCCTTTAGAAATCGCTGTTAAGATATAATCTTCCCGTAGTACATCTTGAGTCCTTTCGTTAAGCGTTCTGACAATATAAATAAGAGGAATTAAGACAAGTGTTATCAGCGGCAGCAAAATAGCGGGGTCCTCTGTACTCGGAGTTGCTACTTTTGCCAATCTTACTCCCGTTTTTTGATAAAAAATCACAACTAAAATTTGAAGAATAGAGATAAAAATAAAGTCTGGGATCATCCCTAAAAAACCCAAAAAATTATTCAGTAACTTATTACTCTGTCTCCAAAAATAAATACCTAATATAAAGGAAAGCAGTAATATGATGGAGCTCGACCAAAATAAATAGAAGAAAGAAAATTTGAAGTAACGGGAAATATCCGTTAATATAGATCTGATACGGTCCCCTTGCTCGTAATAAAACGAGCTGCCGGTAAAGAGTCCAGAAAAGAATTGCTTCATTTCTTCAAATATCCCTTCAAAGTTAATAGCCACCCTGTCACCCATATTAAATATCACTAGAGGAAAGGTAGCTATAATTAATAATAAAAGGACACTAAATATATGTATGAAGGAATTTTTTAAAAGCTTCATGTATGTTCTCCTATACTAGATTACAAAAAATTGCAATTCTCCAATGATACTATTCTACTTAATTATAAAATATTAAACCACCCAATTCTGATCTGAACCCAAAAAGTTAGACACAGAAATTTAGGCAGCTACTTGGGCATGATTTCGGTATTGAACCGGACTCATGCCTTTTAATTTTGCCTT